>CAXTUQ010000371.1:0-6299 GCA_964247405.1 uncultured Acetobacteraceae bacterium | reverse complement strand
CCGTGGTAGCCGAGCTGGTCAGTCGCCTGTGCGATCTGCCGCAGGTAGCGGTTGTCCACCGGGCGGGAGCCCGCGGCCGAGCCGAGGTAGCGCCCGTCCCCGCCGGTCGGCAGGAACCACATCATGTCGAGCGGGCGGGACGGCGAAAGCGCGTTCATGGCCGTGCCTCCGCACGCGGGCGTTCCGGCCGCCACACCGCGGCGCGCACATCGACGCGGCCCGGGATGATGCGCAGGGCGGCGAAGGCGTCGGCGACGGACTGCTGCCGGGCGATGATCGCCTCATCCATCGGCTGCACGGCGTAAACGCCACGTGCGGCGGACACGCGTTGGGCCGGCAGCGGCACGCCGGTGATGCCGGAGAGCGTCCGCGCCAACTCCTCCGGATTGGCGCGCGCCCAGTCGGCCGTCGCGTTGATCGCGTCCAGCAAGGTCAGCACGGTGCCCGGCTCCCGCTCGGTGAAACGCCGGCTGGCGAGGAAGAACGAGTTGCTGGGGGCCACGCCCTCCGCCGTCATCAGCACCCGCGTGGCCGGCTCCCCCTCGGCGATGGCGAAGAACGGGTCCCAAACGACCCAGGCGTCCAGCGCCCCGGTGCGGAACGCGGCGCCGGCGTCGGGCGGCTGCAGATAGACTGCCTGGATGTCCGCAGGCTTCAGCCCGACGCTGGCCAGCACTTGTATGGCCGCGTAATGCGCGCTCGACCCCTTGGTGAAGGCGACGCGCTTGCCGCGCAGGTCGGCGGGGGTGCGGATCGGGCTGGAGGCAGGGACCAGCACCGCCTCGTTCGCGCCGGAGATCGGCTGGCCGCCGACATACAGCAGCTCGGCGCCGGCCGCCTGCGCGAAGATCGGCGGCGTGTCCCCGGTCGCGCCGAAATCGACGGCGCCGGCATTCAGCGCTTCCAGCAGCGGCGGGCCGGAGGAAAACTCAACCCACTCGGCCGCAAGCCCCTCCGTTTCGAGCCGGCGCTGCTGACGCATGATCGCGAGCGAGCCGTTCTTCTGGTAGCCGATCCGCACCCGCCCGGCCGCCCGGGCCAGGCTTGGGAGCGACAGCGCGAGGGCGGCGGCGCCGAGGCCGCGCCGGGTCAGGCCGATGGTCATGCAAAGCCTCCATGGAAAGGGTGCGCCGGCGGGGTGCTGTGGGCGGTCATGCCGCGTGCTCCCGCACGCCGAGGCGGTCGAGCAGGCGGTCGCGCATCGCCGCAAAGGAAGCGGTGTCGCGCCGGCGCGGCCGGGCCGCGTCGTTCGGCAGGTCCAGCACGATCCGCCCGCCCGCCAGCACCAGCACCCGGTCGGCCAGCGCCACCGCCTCATCCACGTCGTGCGTCACCAAAAGCGTCGCCGGGCGGTGCCGCGCCCACAGGTCCAGCACCAGCGCGTGCATGCGCAGCCGGGTCAGGGCGTCGAGCGCCGCGAACGGCTCGTCCAGCAGCAGCAGGCCCGGCGCGCGCACCAAGGCGCGGGCCAGCGCCACCCGCTGCGCTTCGCCGCCCGACAGCGTGGCCGGCCAGGCATCCAGACGGTGCTCCAGCCCGACCTCGGCCAGCGCGGCCTCCGCGCGGGAGCGGGCGTTGCCCCCCGCCTCCCCCTTGGCGCCGTCGGGCAAGCCGAGCGCCACGTTGCGCCACACGCTTTTCCATGGCAGCAGCAGCGGCTGCTGGAACGCCACGGCGACCGGGCGCGGCAGGGCCACGACCGCGTCCTCCGGCACCGGGTCCAGCCCGGCCAGCGTGCGCAGCAGCGTCGTCTTGCCCGAGCCGCTGGCGCCGAGCAGCGCCACGAACTCGCCGGGCTGGATGTCGAGGTCAAGCGCGTCCAGCACCGGCCGGGCCGCCGGGCTGAACTGGCGGGTCAGGTTGCGGATGCGGGCGCTGCCGCTGCGGTCAGGCGTCCCGACGTTCGGGTTCGCATCCATGGCGGTCAGCTCCTCACCAAAGCGGGCCGCCACGCGAGCAGCCGGCGTTCCAGGGTGCGGACCAAGCCGTCCGCGAGCAGGCCCAGCAGCGCATACAGCACCAGCCCGACCATGATGACGTCCGTGCGCAGGAAGTCGCGGGCGTCGTTGATCAGGTAGCCGATGCCGGCGGTGGCGTTGATCTGCTCGGCCACCACCAGCGACAGCCAGGCGACGCCCAGGCTGTAGCGCAGGCCCACCAGCGCCGACGGCAGCGCGCCGGGCAGCACCACGTGGCGCAGCAGCCCGGCCCGGTCCAGGCCGAACACCCGGCCCATTTCGGCCAGCCGCGGCTCCACCCCGCGGATGCCGGCGAACAGGTTCAGGTAGATCGGGAAGGCGGTGCCGAGCGCGACCAGCGCGATCTTCGGCGTTTCGCCGATGCCGAACCACAGGATGAACAGCGGCACCAGCGCCAGGAACGGCAGGGTGCGCAGCATCTGCACCGGCGCGTCCACGACGTCCTCGCCGAGCCGCGACAGCCCGGCGGCCAGCGCCAGCCCCGCGCCCACCGTCAGCCCGATTGCCAGCCCGGCCAGGACCCGCGCCAGCGACACCGCCAGGTGCCAGGGCAGCTCGCCGGACGCGAGCAGGCCCCAGCCGGTCAGCACGATCTGCAACGGGGAGGCCAGGGTGCGGGACGACAGCAGCCCCAGCGTCGAGGCCGCTTGCCAGATCAGCACGAGCACGACGGGCGAGATGAGCCGGCGAAGCGGCAGCCGGCCTGCCGAGCGCGGCAAGGCGGGGCGTGGCAAGGCGCGGGCCAGTTTGGCGGTCGTCTTAGCGCCCCTAGGCAACGAGGCGGCGGTCATGCGCGAGGCCGCATGGAGACGGCGCCGCTGCTGGGCGGTGAAGGGTTGTGCATGGCCGAGGCGGTCTCCTGTCCGGCATGTCATTGACGCGGCCCTCAACATGGCCTCCTCATCCCTCCACTCTCAAGGGAAGCATCCAGCAAAGATTGTTGGTTTGGCAGAAGCCGCGTTTGCTTGGACCAAAGAATACGGAAGCTTTTTCTCTCTTGGTCGCAGCGCGTTAGAGGGGCGGATCGGCAGCCCGTCGATGAGTTCTGCCGGCGGGGCGGCAGTGCGCGACTTTTTCCCGCGTCGGCCTGCAACGAAAACGGCCATGCTTCCGGACCGCCGCCCACCCGCAACGCAGGACCGGCCCAGCGCGCGCCCGGGCCTTGCCTCCGCGTGCGGCCGCGATGCCCGGCGAAATCTTTTTTGACCCGGACGCGTTCAATCCCGGCTATGCAAGCAGGGTGCTTGTGCAACGGCAGCAAGGGGGAATTCGCGTGAACAACATCATCTACATCGTCGGGTTGGTTGTCGTGGTGATCGCGGTGCTGTCGTTCTTCGGGCTGCGCTGAAGCGAAAAGGGATGCGGCGCTTTCGGGCGCCGCACCCGATGCCATGGCTCGGTCAAAAAGCAGTCAACCCGGCCCCGACGGGAGCGCTGGGGCGATGCGTCTGATCGCGCCGGGCTAATCGGCGAGGATCACGGCGCGGGGCCGGCCGCGATCACCAGGTCCAGCGCCCGGCGCAACATCGTCATCGTCGCCTCCGGCGTCATGAACCCGGCGTGCGCCGTCAGCGTGACGTTGGGCAGGCTCAGCAGCGGCTCGTCCGGCGACGGCGGCTCGGGCGAGAACACGTCGAGGGCGGCGTGCCGAATGTGCCCGGACGCCAGCAGCCGCGCCAGAGCCGCGTTGTCCACCAGGTCGGCGCGGGCCGTGTTGACGAAGATCACGCCGGGCTTGGTGCGGGCCAGCTTGTCGGCGTCCAGGAATCCGCGCGTGGCCTCGTTCAGCGCCAGCGTCAGGCACAGGATGTCCGAGCGCGCCAGCACGTCGTCCAGCGCGGCGCCCGGCGCGGCCGCATCGGGGACCAGAGTGCGGTTCCAGGCCAGCACCTTCATGCCAAGCCCGTTCGCCATGCGCGCCACCTCGCGCCCGATGCCGCCCAGGCCGATGATGCCGAGCGTCTTGCCGAACAGTTGCACGCCCGCGGCCTGCCGCCATTGCCCGGACCGGACCTCGCGGTCCATGCGCGCGACGCTGCGGGCGGCGGCCATCGCCAGGGCGACCGTGTGCTCGGCCACCGTGGTGTCGCCGTAGCCCTTGATGGTGTCCACCGCGATGCCGCACCGTTCGGCCGCCGCGATGTCGATGAAGGAGGACGCGCCGGTGCCGAGGAACACGATCCGCTTCAGCCCGGCGCAGCGGGACAGGGTGGCGGCGTCGAAGTAGCTGTGGTCGTCGATGCACACGTCGTAGCCGGTCAGCAGGGCGGGGATGTCGGCGGGCTGCCCCGGCGACATATTGACCGTAACCGCCGGGTCGCCCGGCCGCCGCACGTCCTCCCAGAGCGGGGCCATGTCGTCGGTGCAGTCGAGGAAGATCGCGGCCATGGGCTGACTCCTGGTGTTGGGATGGATGCGTGCAGCCGAGCCAAGCATGTTCCGTGCCCGGCCTCCCGGCACCAATCTTGCTACCCTGGATATCGCGAACAGCGCGAACGGGGGACGGCGGGACATGCAGGGTCGGCGGCAGATGCACCTCCTCGCGTTCCTGATGACGAGACCCACCTGCCCACCGCCACGGCGCGTGGCGGCACCCGCGGCCCGCTCACCACGCCGCGCAGCCCGCAGGGCCGGCCCGTCATCATGCAGGCCGTGCCCGCAACTGATGGGCACGCCGGAGATGATCGCCGACCAGTTGACGGATTTGTTCGAGGACCGCGCCTGTGACGGCTTCGTGCTCACGCCTACCACCTTCCCCGGCATGTTCGAGCAGTTCGGCCGCGCCGTGGTGCCGCTGCTGCAGAAACGCGGCGTGTTCCGGACGGAGTACGCCGGTCGGACGCTGCGCGAGAACCTGCGGGCATGAAGCCGCGCATGCACCTGGGCTTCGACTTCTCCTACACCCACATGGGCGGGCGGTGGCGGATGCCGGGCGCCTGGCCGGGCCGCACGTTCCCGGATGTCGCGATGTACGAGGACGTGGCCCGCATCGCCGAGCGCGGCTGCCTCGACATGATCTTCTCCGGCGACGGCACCGGCGTGCCGGACACCTGGCGCGGCTCGCGCGACGCGGCGATCGAGTGGGGCATGAACTGGCCGCGCCAGGACCTCAACCCGATCATGGTCGCCATGTCCCGGGTCACGCGGCACGTCGGCTACGGGCTGACCTACTCCTCCACCTTCATGCACCCCTACTACACGGCCCGGCTGATGAACTCGCTGGACCACGTGACCGGCGGGCGGATCGCGATGAACCTCGTCACCTCCACCCGGCCGGCCGACGCGGCGAACTTCGGCTTCGACGAGCTGATGGAGCACGGCAGCCGCTACGACCGGATGGAGGAGTTCGTCGATGTGTGCCGCAAGCTGTGGGACAGCGCGGAGCCGGACGCCATGCTGTGGGACCACGCCACCGGGCGCGTCGGCGACCCGGCCAAGGTGCACGGCGTGTCGCACAGGGGCCGCTTCTTCAAGGTCGAGGGTCCGCTCAACACCCCGCCCTCGCCCCAGGGCCGCCCGGTGCTGATCCAGGCCGGCGGCTCGCCCCGCGGGGTGCGCGCCTCTGCCACCATCGCGGACCACGTGTTCGGCGCGGACATGCCGCTCGCCTTGCAGGTGAAGCAGCGCGCCGCCTTGGACGAGGCCTTGATCGCACTGGGCCGCGACCCGTCCGCGGTCGGCATCCTGTGGCAAACGCCCATCGTGGTGGCGGAAACGGAGCGGGAAGCCCAGGCCCGGCGCGACCGCCTGCTCACCGCCGTGCCGGCGGAGGCGGTGGGCGCCTATCTTTCGTACAACGCGGCTTACGATTTCTCGACCCTGCCGGCCCGCTTCACCCTGCGGCAACTGCACGCGGAGATCGTGGCCGCCAACGCCTCGCCGGTCGGCTTCGTGCACGAGCTGTCGCTGCGGCTCGGCGCCGATACGGAGATCACCCGAGACGAGTTCTTCCACCACGGCCTGCGCAACGCCACCGCCTGGGACACCACGGTCGCCGGCACCCCCGCCCAGCTCGCCGACAGGCTGGAAGAAGTGTTCGAGGCGACCGGCAGCCGCGGCGGCTTCATGCTGGGGCACATCGTGTCGCTGCCGGGCGACCTGATCGCCATCGTGGATCTGCTCGTGCCGGAGTTGCAGCGCCGCGGCCGGTTCCGCACGGAGTACAAGGGCCGCACGCTGCGGGACAACCTGGCGGAAGATTAGGGCCGCTTGGCGGCCATGCCTCATTTTGACCGCCCCCGGTCAGCGCCGCCCGCGACTGAACTGTCCCGGGTTTGCCGGAGGTCCTTTGGTTTGGGTCAGGCGGCCAAGGCTTGCGCC
>CAXTUQ010000370.1:0-6304 GCA_964247405.1 uncultured Acetobacteraceae bacterium | reverse complement strand
CTACCGCGCCGAATTGCGAGGGCTCGGCCGGGTGTGCAGGACGTTCTGAGCATCGGATTCCGGGCGATACCTCGGGCAGCTTCCCGCGAGCTACCTGGTCGAGCGGCTGAAGCTCCGCCTGGTGGAGACGTTGGGCCGGCACGGGCTGGGCGACATCGAGGTGGTGCTGTTCGACACCCACGGCGAAAGCATCGGCCGCGGCGCGCATCCCGGGTCGCTGGCCGACCGGCTCGCCTACCTGTCGCCGCCGGCTGCCCGCGCGGCCCTGACCGCCAGCGGCCTGCGGGTCCGCGAGGAAAGCAGCTTTCAGGGCGGCGACGGCTACCTGTTGTTCGACACCCCAGCCTTGGCGCTCGCCAGCGTCGCCCGGGTGGCCGAGCACGTGTTCCAAGAGGCGCCCGCCCAGCCCGATCCGATCTACGAGGAGGGCGACTTCGCCGCCGGGTTCTTCGCCACGGCCTCCAACGCCATGCAGGAACTGGTGGAGGACCCCGGCTATGCCGCCCTGCTCGGCGCGTTCGGCCCGGCGCTGCTGGACCCCACCGGCTCCCGCCCCAGCGCGCGGCAGAGCGACGCCGGCGGCCCCGCCGCCATCCGCCACCCGCGGGAGCTGCGGGCCATTCCGAACAACGCGATCCTGCAACAGCTCGGTTGGTGCGCCAACGTGCTGCACGGACTCGGCGCCGCCGTGGGGCGCGACCCCGAGCTGTTCGCGGAACTGCGGCAAAGCAGCCCGCGCTTCCGCCGCGCGCTGGAACTGGCGGAGCACGCAGCACGGCATTCCGACCTGGATGTGCTGCGCGGCACGGTGTCGATGCTTGATCCCGGCTCCTGGCTGGACCGGGCGGCCCATGCGCGGCTGCCGGGCCGGGCGGTGCAGCTCGTGGATGTCGCCGACGCGCTGACCGGCCTCGGGCTATGGGTGCCGATGCAGGGCACCATGCGGCGGGCGCAGGCCGACCAGGTGCTGCTGCGCCGGGCCTGGCCGGACCTGCCGCACATGGCGGACCGCGAAACCCTGCTGCATGCGCTGCGTCTGGCGATCATCGGCCGGGTCTGGCTGCTGGCTGTGCAGGTGCCGGACTTCTCGCCGCGCCACGGCGCGACGCCGGAGGGGCTGCGGGCGCGGCTGCTGCGTTTGGACGTGGCCGCGACGCTCGACCTTTTGGCCGAGGTGTTCCCGCGCGACAGCGGGGCCGCGGCCCGGCGCGACTTCGGCGAGCCGCCCGGCCCCGGTGCCCACGCCTCCTACGCCGGTGAGCATGAGCGGATCTTCGAGCCGATGCGCCGCCTGTTCGGCTTGACGCGGGAGATCACCGCGGCGCTGTCGCACGAGGTCGGCGCGTTCGGATAGGCGGCACGCCGGCGCCACGTCGGCAGTTCCGGGGCGGGCCGCTCCTATTGCAGCCGGGACAGCCGTCGGATGCAGGCTGGGCAGGTAATCTCCTGCCCCGGCGGCTCGGCCCAATGCGAGCCGGGTCCCGGCTCGTCGGCGCACAGCGACATGCGGCAGTACGGCGTCACGGCGTGGAACACCCGGGTTTTGCTGCTCGACACGCGACCGGATTTTCGCAAGGCGACAAAGACCCGGCCAGCCCGCACAACGGCCTCCTCGGGAAATGGTTCCAGCATGCAGCCTCCTCTCAAACCTGTTTGAAGGAGGCTTTACCCGAAGAAAGACAGATTGTGCTAGAGACTATTCGTCAAAAAATTACTGCTCAAGGTTGTAGAGGGTGCTTGAACTGCTATCCTATGTAGAAGAGTTATTCCGTTTGTGGTGATGCCACGCCAACCGTATTGAGATCGTTGCGGATTATTCCGATGCGGCACGTACGAGCCAATACACACCTACCGGCCCGGTTCTCGGCGTTTCTCCTTGCGGATAATGCCGCTGCAACCTCAGCCCTCGGTACGGCATTATAAGCGTGCAGCAGAAGGCAGGACTCCCATGGCAGACACGTCGAACAGCACCTCGTCCGAGGTTGAACAGCTCCGCGCCCAGCTCGACGAACTGCGTGCGACCGACCCCGCGCCGATCCTGGCGGATGCCAAGCAGCGCGCCGCCGCCGCCGTGTCCAACGCCGCATCCACGGTGACGGAGTCGGTGGCGACGCCGATCCGCCGGGGCGCCGACCAGGTGGCCGGCCAGGTGCGCGGTGCCGTTGCCGGCGCCCGCCGGACGGCGGCCCAGGTCGATGCGCAGAAAGAAAGCCTGTCGGAGCAGGTGCGGATGCGGCCCTTTGCCGCCCTCGGCGTCGCGACAATCGTCGGCTACGTGTTCGGCCGCATCATCCGTTAGCGGCCGGCCTGGGCGGAGGGGTGCCGCGGGTGCTTCGGAAGCGCCGGGCTGCTCGAAGTCTTGATCGAGTGGACCAGGGCACCAGCAGCACGGTCCTTGCGCGGCTGTTGACCCCTCCCTGAGCGCCGCCTACCAGACTGGCTATGCTGCACAGCATAAGTTGCGGCCAAGCAGCGTTGCGCGGAGGGGAAAACAGAGAATGACGTCAAGCCAAGGCTCTAGGCTTCCTCCTCACGAGGCGGCATCCGCCCCGGCACAGAACGGAAGCGGTGACGCGGCGCCCACCCCCGAGAGCGCCGCCGCTGGGATGGCTCCGCCCGGCCCCGAGATGATGCTTGGCTTGTGGTCGGCGTGGGTCGAAGCGGCTTCGAAGCTGGGACGCGGCATGGCCCCGACACCGGAGGGCTTGCCGAAGCAGGCGGCTTGGCAAATGCCGTCCGACCAGTTCACTGGGGGCCTGCTGCAGGGCAGCATGCGGCAGTTCGGTGAGATGCTGGCCCGCGACCCGATCCTGCGCGCGGCCGAGGACGCGCTCAACGCCAACCCGCTCCATCAGGTGATCCCGGTCGATTGGGCGGAGATCGCGCGTGCGCTCCGCACAGTCTGGCTGCACTCCATGAGCCGGCCCGACAAGGCACTCGCGGCCGTCGCCGAATTCAACAAGCAAGCCTGGCAGTCGGCGATGGATGCCTGGAACGAGGCCGGCCAGCGCTGGTGGGGGCAGCCTGGCGCCACGCCGGCGGGAGCGGCCGGCGGCGGCGCTGGAAGCGCCAGTGACAAGCGGTTCGCAGCGCCGGAATGGCAGAGCAACCCCGCCTACCGCACGCTGAAGGACTTGTACTTGCTCGCGTCGGACTGGCTGCTGCGGCAGGCGGATGAGGCCGATGGCCTGAGCGCCGCGGAGCGCCAGCACCTCAACTTCCACCTGCGCCAGTTCGTGGACGCGATGAGTCCCACCTTGCAGCTTGCCGCCAACCCGGCGGCGCTGAAACGCGCCGTGGAAACCGGCGGCGCCAGCATCGCGGAGGGCACCCGCAACCTCCTGCACGACATCAAGGAGGGCAAGCTCAGCATGGTCGATGCCACGGCGTTCGCGCCGGGGCGCAACCTGGCGCTTTCGCCGGGCAAGGTGGTGTACCGCAACAAGCTGATCGAACTGATCCAGTATTCGCCGAAGGGCGGCCCAGTGCACGACACGGTGCATGAGATCCCGCTGCTGATCCTGCCGCCCTGGATCAACAAGTTCTACATCCTCGACCTGCAGCCGAAGAACAGCATGGTGCGCCACCTGGTCGAGCAGGGCTTCACCGTGTTCATGGTGTCCTGGCGCAACCCCGACAGCACCATGGAGGGCACCACGATCGAGGACTACGTGGACCTCGGCCCGCTCGCGGCGAGCGACGTGGTGCGGGAGATCACCGGCAGCCCCACCGTGAACGTCATGGGCTACTGCATCGGCGGCACCTTGCTGGCCATGACGCTGGCCTGGCTGGCCGCCCGGGGCGACGAGCGGTTCGGCGCAGTGACGTTCATGGTGTCCTTGCAGGACTTCGACCGGGTCGGCGACACCGCGGTGTTCCTGGGCGAACCCACCATCGACTTCATGGAGCAGCAGATGATGGAGCGCGGCTACCTCGACAGCCGCGAGATGTCCAACATGTTCAACCTGCTGCGCTCCAACGACCTGATCTGGTCCAACGTGGTGAACAACTACCTGCTCGGGCAGAAGCCGCCGGCGTTCGACCTGCTGTACTGGAACAGCGACGGCACCCGCATGGCCCGCACGGCGCACGCCTGGTACTTGCGCAATACCTACGTCGAGAACAACCTGATCGAGCCGGGCAAGGTCGAGTTGAAGGGCGAGACGCTGGACCTCGGCCGCGTCCGCCAGGACATCTACGCCGTGGGCGCGGAGAAGGACCACATCGTGCCGTGGCGTGCCGCCTGGCGCATCACCCAGCTCACGGGCGGCACGGTACGCTACGCCTTAGCGTCAAGCGGGCACATCGCCGGGATCATCAACCCGCCCGGCGGCAAAGGGACCTACTGGACCAACGAGGCCCCCGCTGAAACGGCCGAGCAGTGGCGCGCGGCGGCGCAGGCCAGCAACGGAAGCTGGTGGACGGATTGGTTCGCCTGGCTTGCGGGGCGCTCCGGCCAGAAGGTCGCGCCGCCCGCGATGGGCGGCGGGCGCTACCCGCCCTTGCAGGATGCGCCCGGGAGCTACGTGCTGGAGAAATAGTGCAGGCGGCCCGGCTAACCCGCCGCCGCCTTGCGCGCCATCAGGGCGCGGCGTTCCTCGGCAAGGGCATCGCGTTCTTTAATCAGGGCGGCGTTCGCCACAAGTGTCGACTCGATCTGTGATGCATGTTCCGCTGCCTGTCGTGCCGCGGCCTCAACCAGTTGGTCCCGCTCCCGCCGCAGCACGCGGCACTGCTCCTCCAGGTCATCCATCTCCGCGGAGGCAGCCCGCAGCTTCAACTGCATCGAGTTCTGATCGCCGCGCAAGCCGTCGCGCTCGTCCTGGAGACGCCGGACCGCGGGGAAGACTCGCTGCAACAGGCGGAATAGCGGGGTCAATGGGTCCCTCCTTGCTCGCGGCGGCCGTGGCATCGACAGCCTCCATCGGGCGGTCGGGACGACAGAAATGGCGTTATACGCCCGTCAGCCTGCGAGGGCTACGACCGTTGCAGGACCGAATGCAAGGCCCTTTCGCGCTCACGCGCCGTCAGGCATTCAAGGCCAGCGCTACGGCATCTCGGCCGGCAGCGCGGTTGGCGCCGACGCGTTCCCATCCTTCGCCGTCGCCAGGAGCAGCGTCGAGTGCTGGTGCTGCGAGGCGAGCATCGTCTCGGCGGCGGCGTAGGTGTTGGCCACGGTCAGCGGCTGGCCGTCCTGCGCCAGCAGGCCGGCGTTGCGCATCACCTGCAGGCTCGCCACCTTCAGGCTGGACTCATTGGGCTGCTTGGCCATCGCCTCAAGGAAGCGCATGGCGCCGGCCGGGCCAAGGACATGCATCAGATAGAGATCCGCGGATGTCACCCGGCGCCCGAGCCGCCCCTCCATCACGATGCGCTCCCGCTTCATGCTGTCCGCGGCCAGCTTTGCCGACAGGATGGGGTTGCTGCGCAGTTCCAGGATGGCGGATTTCACCTGTTCGGGCACCACGAGGTCGCCGGACCGGCTGGTGCGGATGGCCGCCGCGTAATCCGCCACGTCGTGCTCCGAGCCGTAATCCCGGACCGCCTGCAGCCAAGTCCCCGAGGTGAACTGCAGCAGGCCCTTTGCCGAGGACTGGCGGTTGAGCGCGTTCGGGTCGAACCGGCTTTCGCGCCAGGCGATTGCCGTGAGCAGGTGCGGATCGACGCCAGATTCCTGGGCGGCCGTTTGGATGGCGTCCCGTATGGCGGGCGGCATTGCCGGGTCGTCCCAGGTCGTGTTTGCCAAGGGCACGACGCCGCGATGCACCGCGCTGGCGCTGCGAACGGCGCCGCCAGGGTTGGCGGCATGGCTTGGCCGGGCGAAGCGGCCCGGGCGCGCGGGACGGCTGACGCCCGCCATGCGCATGTCCTTGGAGCGGCGGGCGGCGGCATGTGCTGCGTGCGGGCTGGGCGCCTGGCTGCTGCGGCCCAGCTTGACGCCACGGACGGCCGGGGCCGCGCTGCCATGCGCGGGATGGTGAGGCGTTGCGGCCATGGCAAGGGGGATGCCGACCGTGCCGATGGCTGCATACACACCCAGCATCAGCGAAAAGCAGCCAAACCGGATGCGTGGGTTGATGGCTGAATGCGGCGGTTTGTGGCTGGCCGTCTCCGCACTGAAATAATGCATTGTTTTCTCGCTTTTCAACTAATAAGCGTATTCTGTTGTATCATCGGTGCGGCGGCTCTCGCGGTCAGGCCATTGAACGGCAGGCCGAGTGGCACGGTGCCAAACAAACCGTCCTTGCAATATTTTGTCGGTTCGAACGCATGGCTCTCAGGATAAGATGCGCGAGGAACTTGA
>CAXTUQ010000369.1:5432-6344 GCA_964247405.1 uncultured Acetobacteraceae bacterium | reverse complement strand
GCGCACCGCGGTTCCCAGCAGCCGGCGGCCACCGCGCCCGCGTCCGCGTTGACCACGACCGCCTCCGCCTCGATCCGCTCGCCGTCGGCCAGTCGCACCCCGGCGACCCGGCCGCGCTCCACGAGGACCTCAGCGGCTTCGGCGCCATAGCGCAGCGTGGCCCCGCGCGCCGCCAGGAGGCCGGCCAGCGCCTGCGCGATCCCGTGCATGCCCCCATCCACCAGCCACACGCCGTCCTGCTCGACATGCGCCACCAGCATCAGCGTGGCCGGTGCCTGGAACGGCGAGGACCCGCAATACGTCGCGTACCGCCCGAACAACTGCCGCAGCCGCGGGTCGGCAAAGTGCTGGCTCAGCGCCTTCCAAAGCGTGTCGAACGGGCGGATGCCCCAGAGCGCCACGGCGCCGGCGTCGCGCACCAACGACCCCATGCTGGGCCGCGCGCCCCGGATGAACGGCTTTTCCAGCGTCGCGTAGATGCGCTGCGCCTCTGCCGAGAACGTCCGGAACCCTCGCGCTTCAGCCACACCGGCGAAGCGCCCAATGGCATCGGCTGATTGCTCCAGGTCCGCGAACAGATCCAGCCTTTGGTCAGCGGTCCAGGCGTGCCGAGCGAGGACGCTGGCCGGGCGCAAGGACAAGTGATCGGACAGCGCCGCGCCCGCGTCGGCAAAGATCGACTCGAACACCCAGCGCATCGTGAACACGGTAGGGCCGGCATCCAGCCGGCGCCCGGCCACGGCCACCTCCCGCAGCTTGCCCCCAGGCGTCGCCGCACGCTCCAGCAACGTCACGTCCAGCCCGGCACAGGCGAGTTCCAGCGCCGCCGCCAAGCCGCCCACCCCGCCCCCGATGACGACAACCCGACGTGCCACGTTGCCTCCGAAAATCCGCTTGACCTCGATGTCAATT
>CAXTUQ010000369.1:0-5422 GCA_964247405.1 uncultured Acetobacteraceae bacterium | reverse complement strand
TCTGTTTGACAACTCAGCCTGACAGGGCGGCAGCAGGGGAAGCGCAATGGACGTCATGGGGCGGATCGAGCGGGCATTGTATGCGGCAGTGTCGCGCGCCGACGTCGAGTCGTGTCCGCCCCGCCTTGCCGCCGCCATGCACCACGCCGTGTTCCCGCGCGGCGCCCGCATCCGCCCGCGCCTGTGCCTCGCCGTCGCCGCGGCGTGCGGGGAGGATGAGCCGGGCGTGACCGATGCCGCCGCAGCGTCCATCGAGTTGCTGCATTGCGCGTCGCTGGTGCATGACGACCTGCCGTGCTTCGACGACGCCGACACCCGCCGCGGCCGTGCCACGGTGCACCGGGCGTTCGGCGAGCCGCTGGCCGTGCTTGCCGGCGACGCGCTGATCGTGCTGGCGTTCCAGACCCTGGCCTATGGCGCCGCCCTCACCCCGAAGCGTTTGGCGCCGTTGATGCTGACGATCGCCGGCTCGGTCGGCGTGCCCGGCGGCATCGTCGCCGGGCAGGCATGGGAATGCGAGGACTCCGTCGATCTCGCGCAGTACCAGCGGGAGAAGACCGGCGCGCTGTTCGCCGCCGCGACCGTCGCGGGCGCCGCGTCCGCGGGGGCGGAGGCCGAGCCGTGGCGTATGCTGGGTGCGCGGCTGGGGGAGGCGTTCCAGATCGCCGACGACATCCTCGACGCCACGGCCCATCCGGACGCGGTCGGCAAGCCCGTGGGCCAGGACCTCGCCTTGGACCGTCCCAGCGCCGTGCGCGAACTCGGCCTCGACGGCGCCATCATGCGGCTGGAGTCGCTGGCCGCCGCCGCCGTGGACGCCGTGCCGGCCTGCCCCGGCGCCACGGCGCTGCGCAGCCACATCCTGACCGAGACCATGCGGCTGCTGCCGAAGGAGCTGGCACGGCACGCGGCATGAGGGCGGCGATCCTCGGGGGGGCGGCCCGGCGGATCGACCTGCGGGCGCAGCGCGACCGGCTGGTCGCCAGCCCGCGCTTCCGGCGCTGGGCCGCCGCCTTCCCGTTCACCCGGCCGATTGCCCGGCGCCGCACCCGGGCGCTGTTCGACCTGTGCGCCGGGTTCGTTTACTCGCAGGTGCTGCACGCCTGCGTGCAGTTGCGCCTATTCGACATCCTCGCCGACGGGCCGCAGACGGTTGACGCGCTGGCGGGGCGGCTCGGCATCCCGGTGGACCGGACGCGGCGGCTGCTGCTTGCCGCAACGTCATTGAAACTGCTGGCACAGCGCCGCGGCGGGCGGTTCGGCTTGGGTCCGCTCGGCGCGGCCATGGTCGGCAACGCCGCCGTATCGGCCATGGTGCTGCACCACCGCGAACTCTACGCGGACTTGAGCGATCCGGTCGGGCTGCTGCGCGCGCAGCCGGAGGCGACCGGGCTGTCCCGGTATTGGGCGTATTCCGGCAACGCCGCCGCCGCCGGGCTGGGCCGTGGCGAGGTGGCCGACTACACGGCGCTGATGGCCGCGTCGCAGCCGCTGGTGGCCGATGAGGTCCTGGCCGCCTACCGGATCGGCCGGCATCGCTGCCTGCTGGACGTGGGCGGGGGCGACGGCAGTTTCCTGCAAGCCGCGGCGGCGCGGGCGCCGGGGCTGCGGCTGGTGCTGTTCGACCTGCCACCCGTCGCGGAACAGGCCCGCGCCCGGCTGGCGGCGGCCGGACTGGCCGGGCGATTCGCGGTGACGGGCGGCGACTTCCTGGCCGACCCGCTCCCCCAGGGCGCCGACATCGTCTCGCTGGTCCGCGTGATCCACGACCACGACAACCCGGCTGCGCTCAGCATCCTGCGCGCCGTGCGCCGCGCCTTGCCGCCGGGCGGCACCTTGCTGCTGGCCGAACCCATGGCCGGGACGCCCGGCGCCGAGCCGATCGGCGACGCTTACTTCGGCTTCTACCTGATGGCGATGGGTCGCGGCCGCGCCCGGACACGGACCGAGTTGGTCGCCCTGCTGAACGCCGCCGGGTTCGGCAGCGTGCGCTGTGCGCCCACGCGCACACCGCTGCTGGTCAGCGTGCTCGTGGCGCAAGCGTCAGGGAAACGTCGATCAATTGTAAATGCTAGTTGACATATAGAACTGTCAGGATACGCTGACAAAACACTGAGGCCACAATTGGCCCATGCAGTTTCGGGAGGGCGCAAATGGAAGCAATGGCGGTTGTGCTCACCGGTCCCGAGCGCCTGGCGCTCAGCCGCCTGCCGCTGGACGCAGCCGGTCCCGAGGATGTCGTCGTCGATATCGAGTGGAGCGGCATCAGCACGGGGACAGAGCGTCTGCTCTACGCCGGGACGATGCCGCACTTCCCCGGCATGGGCTACCCGCTGGTGCCAGGCTACGAGTCGGTGGGCCGCGTCAGCGCCGCCGGCACGGCGACGGAGCGGCAGGTCGGCGAACGTGTGTTCGTGCCGGGGGCGCGCTGCTTCGGCGACGTGCGCGGCCTGTTCGGCGGCGCCGCGTCCCGTGTCGTGGTCCCGGCTGGGCGGGTCGCCGCGTTTGACGAGCGGCTGGGCGAGGAAGGCGTGTTGCTGGCGCTGGCCGCGACCGCGCGGCACGCCTTGATGCTGCCGGGAGTGGCGCCGCCCGACCTCATCATCGGCCACGGCGTGCTCGGCCGCCTGCTGGCCCGGCTCGCCGTGCTGTCCGGGGCGCGGCCCGTGGTGTGGGAGCGCAACCCGGCCCGCGCCGGGGGCGCCGAGGGCTACGACGTGGTTGATCCCGAGGCAGACAGCCGCCGCGACTACCGAGCCATCTTCGACGTGAGCGGCGACGCCGGGCTGCTGGACACGCTGATCGGCCGGCTGGCGCCGGGCGGCGAGGTGGTGCTGGCCGGGTTCTACAGCGACCGGCTTAGCTTCGCCTTCCCCCCGGCCTTCATGCGGGAAGCGCGCATCCGCATCGCCGCGCAGTGGGCGCCCGCGGACCTTTCGGCTGTCGCGGCGCTGGCCGGGTCGGGCGAGCTGCCGCTGGCCGGGCTGGTGACGCATCGCAGCGCCGCCGGCGACGCGGCCGGGGCGTACCGCACCGCCTTTGACGACGCGGACTGCCTGAAGATGATCCTCGATTGGAGAGCCTGCCCATGAACGCCGTCGTACCCCCCACGCAGGCCTCAACGGACATGAGCATGATGGAAGCGCTCCGGGCGGAGGCGGCGGTCGAGCCGGATGCGGTCGCGACCACGCCCGCGAAGAAGGAAACGCAGGTCATCGCGATCTACGGCAAGGGCGGCATCGGCAAGAGCTTCACCCTCGCCAACCTCAGCTACATGATGGCGCAGCAGGGCAAGCGCGTGCTGCTGATCGGCTGCGATCCCAAGAGCGACACGACCTCCCTGCTGTTCGGCGGTCGGAGCTGCCCGACGATCATCGAAACGTCGTCGAAGAAGAAGCTCGCCGGGGAGAAGGTGTCCATCGGCGACGTGTGCTTCATCCGCGACGGCGTGTTCGCCATGGAGCTGGGCGGCCCGGAGGTCGGGCGCGGCTGCGGCGGGCGCGGCATCATCCATGGGTTCGAGCTCTTGGAAAAACTCGGCTTCCATGAGTGGGGCTTCGACTACGTGCTGCTGGACTTCCTGGGCGACGTGGTGTGCGGCGGGTTTGGCCTGCCGATCGCGCGGGACATGTGCCAGAAGGTGATCGTCGTCGCGTCGAACGACCTGCAATCGCTGTACGTCGCGAACAACGTGTGCTCCGCCGTGGATTACTTCCGGCGCATGGGCGGCAACGTCGGCGTGGCCGGCATGGTCATCAACAAGGACGACGGCACGGGGGAAGCGCAGGCGTTCTCCGAGGCGGTCGGCATCCCCGTGCTCTCGGCGATCCCCGCCAACGAGGACATCCGCCGCAAGTCCGCCAACTACGAGATCATCGGCAAGCCCGGCGGCGAGTGGGCGCCGATGTTCGAGCAGTTGGCCGAGCAGGTGGCCGAGGCGCCGCCGGTGCGCCCCACGCCGCTCGCCCATGACGCGCTGCTCAACCTGTTCAAAGGCGACGCCGTGGGCCGCAGCGTCGTGCTGCAGCCGGCGACCGAGGCCGACATGTGCCCGGCCACCGTCAGCAGCAAAGCGTCGCTCGAAGTGATCTACGAGGGAGCGTGACCGTGGACGGCTCCATCGCTCCTTCCGCCGTCCCGCCCGACACCGGGTCTGGCTGCCATGGCGGGCGGGATACGATGGTCGAGGCGGCGCGGGCCGCCGGCAAGAGCGCCGCGATGGACCGGCTGATGCAGGACTACCCGCGCGGCCCGCATGACCAGCCGCAATCCATGTGCCCGGCCTTCGGTTCCTTGCGCGTCGGCCTGCGGATGCGGCGCACGGCGACGATCCTCAGCGGCTCCGCTTGCTGCGTATATGGGCTGACCTTCACCTCGCACTTCTACGGCGCGCGGCGCTCCGTAGGCTACGTGCCGTTCAACTCGGAAACGCTGGTCCGCGGCCAGTTGTTCGAGGACATCCGCGACGCGGTATATGAGACGGCGAAGCCCGCGGACTATGACGCGGTGGTCGTAATCAACCTGTGCGTGCCGACGGCATCCGGCGTGCCGCTGGACCGGCTGCCGAAGCAGATCGACGGGGTGCGGATCATCGGCATCGACGTGCCGGGCTTCGGCGTGCCGACCCACGCCGAGGCCAAGGACGTGCTGACCGGCGCGATGCTGAAGTATGCCCGGACCGAGGCCGAGCAAGGCCCGGTCGCCCGGCCCCGCCAGCAAGGGGACCTGCCGACCGTCGCGATGATCGGCGAGTTCTTCCCGGGCGACCCGCCGGGCGTCGGCGCTTTGCTGGCGCCCATGGGCCTGGCGCCCGCCCCGCCGCTGCCGTCCCGCGAGTGGCGCGACCTGTATGCCGCGTTGGACTGCCAGGTGGCCGCGGCGGCGCACCCATTCTACACGGCGACGGTCCGCGAGTTCCGCGCCGCCGGCCGCCCGGTGGTGGGCAGCGCGCCGGTGGGCGTCGAGGGCACCGCCGCGTGGCTCGATGCCATTGGCGCTGCGGCCAACGTTCCCACGGACCGCATCGACGCCGCCAAGGCGCGCGCCCTGCCACTGATCCGCGCCGCGCTCGACGCCAACCCGGTCCGGCTACGAGGGCTCCGAGCTGCTGGTCGCGCGCCTGCTGATCGAGGCAGGCGCGGAGGTGCCCTATGTCGGCACCGCCTGCCCGCGCACCGAATGGAGCGACGCCGACCGCGAATGGCTGGAAGCGCACGGCGCGCACGTCCAGTACCGCGCCTCGCTGGAGCAAGACCTGGCGGCGATGCTGGACGTGCGCCCGAACCTCGCCGTGGGCACGACGCCCCTGGTGCAGAAGGCCAAGGAGCTTGGCATCCCGGCGCTGTATTTCACCAACATGGTGTCCGCCCGGCCGCTGTTCGGCGCGGCCGGGGTCGCGGCCGTGACACGCATCGTTGCCACA
>CAXTUQ010000368.1:0-6345 GCA_964247405.1 uncultured Acetobacteraceae bacterium | reverse complement strand
CCACTTGCCGTGGCGCCCGTCCTGCGTGCCGGGTTCGGCCCGGCTGCCGTTCGCGACCCGATCCGGTCCAGCACCGCGTCCAAACCACCCGCCCAGCCCTGCACGCCCGATTGCGTCACCATGCCGCGCCGCCGCCGAATAGGCATAACGCGCAAGCTCCGGCTGTAGTACTGGAACCGCTCGCTTCCGCTGACGAGCTGGAGAACCCAAGGAGACATGCCTATGACCAATACGGCCCTGATCGTCGGCTCCAGCGGGATCGTCGGAAGCGCCACAGCCTCGCTGCTGGTGGAGGAAGGCTGGCAGGTCGCGGGCCTTGCGCGCAAGCCGGCGAAGCAGGCGGGCGTCACGGCCGTGCGGGCCGATCTCCTGGACCCGGAGAGCCTCGGCGCTGCGCTCGCCGGTGTCCGACCCAGCCATGCCTTCATCGCGACGTGGTCGCGCCAGGCGACCGAGGCGGAAAACATCCGCGTCAATGCCGCGATGGTGCGCAACCTGTTCGACGCGTTGCGGCCTGCGCGCACCCTCCGCCATGTCGCGCTGGTCACTGGCCTCAAGCACTATCTCGGTCCGTTCGAGGCCTACGGACAGGGCGCCCTGCCGCAGACCCCGTTCCGCGAGGAGCAAGACCGGCTCGACGTCCCCAACTTCTACTATGCGCAGGAGGACGAGGTGTTCGCCGCGGCGGCACGCGACGGGTTCAATTGGAGCGTGCACCGGCCGCACACGATCATCGGCGAGGCCGTTGGCAACGCGATGAACATGGGGACGACGCTCGCCGTTCATGCCACGATCTGTCGCGAAACGGGCCGGCCGTTCCACTTCCCGGGTTCGCGGGTCCAGTGGGAGGGCCTCACCGACATGACCGACGCCCGGTTGCTCGCCCGGCACATGCTGTGGGCGGCCACCGAGCCTGCGGCCGCGAACGCGGCGTTCAACGTCGTCGACGGGGATGTCTTCCGCTGGAAATGGATGTGGCCGCGCATCGCGAACTGGTTCGGGATCGAAGCCGAACCCTTCGACGGCCGGGTTCGCCCACTGGAAGCCCAGATGGCGAACGACGCCAGCGTTTGGCGGGAGGTCGCCGCGCGGCACGGCCTCGTTGAGACGGATTTGGCGAGGCTCGCCTCGGCCTGGCATACCGATGCCGATCTCGGTCGGCCCATCGAGGTGGTCACTGACATGTCCAAGAGCCGGCGCCTGGGCTTCACGGCGTATCAGCCGACCGACGATGCTTTCTTCACGCTGTTCGCCCGGCTGCGGGAGGACCGCCTTATCCCATAGACTTCGGTGGCTTCTGTCTTCTTGAGGACGCGTCCGCTTCCACGGACATTCCGCTTCCGGCCAACCGTGTCCCGTCGGGCCCGGGCACGCGGCCGAGGCCGGGGCGCTGGCAGCCCTGTCGGCTGCCGCCGGCGTGACCGATGCGCTCGACGTGCTGCACGGCCCGGCCGACATCGCCCGCATCCACGTCGCCGGCTACAGCGCCACCTAGAACGTCTGCGACCGTCCGCAGGCCCGGACCGAGGCCGAATGCCGCTTCAGCGCCCAGTAGTGCATCGCCGCCCTGCTCAGCCTCGGCGGCGTCCGCATCGCCGCCTTCGCTCCGGAGCACCGGGCCGACCCGTCTTTCCACGCCCTCATGGAGCGCATCACCGTCAGCATGGCGCCGGACCTCGCCGACGCTTATCCGGCCCGCCGCCCCGCCCGGGTGACGGTCTCGCTCAAGGACGGGCGCGTGCTTGAGCTTTTCCAGGCGACCCGCAAGGGCGACGCCGCCGCCCTGCTTCGCCAACTATGGACCGGCTCTGCCCTGCCGGGCTTCATCCCCCTCCGGGGCGCCTGACCGGCGCGGCGGCCGGGTCACCGGCGCGGCGACCGAGTCAGGCGTGCTGGCGGGCCGCCACCTCGCTTCCCGCTCCGTTGAGCGACAGCTCACAGCCCAGCCGTACCTGCCCGGGCCGGTCCAGCAGCCCTTCCGCGACCCGCGCCCGGTGCTCCGGCGCCGTGCCGCACCGCAGGCTCCAGGACGCGACCCGGCGGTACCAGAGCTGCTGGTCGAACTCTGCGGTAAAGCCGATCCCGCCATGGATCTGCTGCGCCATGCGGACGGCCATCAGGCATTTCTCGTTGGCAAAGGCCTTGGCCTGCGACACCTCCACGCTGGCCGGCTGGCTCAGCGCCAAGCGCGAGATCGCCTCCCGCACCAGCAGCTGCGCACCGTCGACGCCGATGGTCATGTCGGCCGCCATGTGCTGGATGGCCTGAAACGAGCCGATGGGCTGGCCGAAGGCATGGCGCTGCTTGGCGTATTCCACCGCGCGGTGCGTCGCCTCCCCAGCCAGCCCAGCCCGGCCACCTTGGCCCACAGCTCCCGCGACACCCGCTCCGGCCCACGCTCCGCCATGCGCACCAGGGCGGTGGTCGACTCCGTCGCAAGGAACTCGGCCGCCGCCCGCTGCACCATGGCCTCGTCGTCCGTCAGCAACACGTCCATCGTTCGACCCTCCCGCTGTGCCGTGGCCCCCGCTGTGCCCTGGTCAACGCCGCGGACGCGGCAGGCCAAGCCCGTTGCGCGCGACCTGGTCGCGCATGACCTAGACGCTGCCGTGATTGACGGTGGACTGGAACGCACCCAGCATGTTGTGGGCGAAGACCCCATCCTCCAACGCGTCGGGCGAGCCATGGAGCAACTGCGCCGAGGGGCCGAGGATCTGGCTGATCGCCTCGGTCGCCCGCACCCCATGCTCGGGCGCCCAGACCTTCTCGGCCGACCCCTCGTAGGAGAAGGCGCCGCCCCGCTGCACGGTCGACATGCTGCGCATCGTCATCAGCCGGGCCACCTGGCCCTCGATCCACAGCTCCGCCACCTTGTCGCGCACCCGCGGATCGGCCCGCAGCGTCGCGTTGCGCCCGCCATCCGCCTTCAGCCAGTTGACGATGTCCTCGTCGCGCATGACAGAGATCAGGTAGCGCCAAGCGCCCACCCGGTCGAGGTTGAAGCCCCGCCTCGCCACGGTCCAGCCATCCCGTTCCTCGCCGAGCAGGCAGGAGGCCGGGATGGCCACGTTGTCGAAGAACACCTCGTTGGTCCGCGGCTCCCCGTAGGTGGTCAGCTTGGGCGCCCGCGGCTCGTTCTGTATGGTCCATAACGGCCGGACGGTGATGCCGGGCGTGCTGATCGGCACCAGCAGGATCGACAGCCCGGCCTGCCGCTTGGAGGCCGGGTCGGTGCGGACCATGAGGAAGATGTGGGTGCAGGCGTGGGCGGAGGTCGTGTAGATCTTCTGGCCGTTGATGACGTAGGTGTCGCCCTGCCGCAAAGCCCGGCAATGGATGCCGGCCAGGTCGGTGCCGCAGCCCGGCTCGCTGTAGCCTTGGGAGAACGTGATCTCCCCGCGGATGGTCGCCGGCACGAAGCGGCGCTTCTGCTCCTCCGTGCCCGAGGCCAGGATCGCGGGCGCCCCGGTGCCGCCGCCGCCGATGCGCTTGTAGCCGACGCGCTGGAACTCCTCCTCGATGATAAACTGGTCCATCGGGCTGCCGCCCTGGCCGCCGTACTCCTTGGGCCAGCTCACCGCGGTCCAGCCGCGCGCCATGACCTTCTCGAAGAACGCTTCGCCTTCCGGCCCGGACCCGCGCGCGTCGTCCTCCAGCTCCGCCTTCAGGGCGTCGGTCATGTGTTCCGCGATGAAGGCCTGCACGTCGCGGCGCAGCTCCTTCTGCTTCGGCGTGAACTCGAAATCCATCCTGGCCTCCGACTGCTGCCCGCCCCGCCTCACCTGGTTCCGGGGGTCAGGCGTGGCGGTCCTTCCAGCGGGTGAGCGTGCCGCCCTTCATCACCTTGCCGGGGAGGACGTGCCCGACCAGTTCCTCGGTCAGCTTCGCCGCCTCGACCAGCGCGTCCAGGTCCACGCCGGTCTCGACGCCCATCTCGCCGCAGGCGAAAACGAGGTCCTCCGTGCAGACGTTGCCGGCCGCGCCCTTGTGGCCCGCAAAGGGGCATCCCCCCAATCCGCCGACCGCGGCATCGAACTCGGCCACTCCCATTTCCATGGCGGCCACCGCGTTGGCGACCGCGCAGCCCCGCGTGTCGTGCAGGTGAAGCTTCAGACGCAGCTCCGGCCACTTGTCCCGCACCTTGCCCACCATGCTCTTGATCTGGCCCGGGCTGCCCCAGCCCATCGTGTCGGCCAGCGACAGGTTCCGCAGCGTGCAGCCGTTGTCGTCCATGACCTGCATGGCGCGGGCGATCAGGCCGATCACCTTCTCCTCGGGGACGTAGCCCTCGAAGTTGCAGCCGAAGGCTGCCATTACGCCCAGCGAGTCCGCCTCGATCCCGGCGTCGCGATACGTCTGGACCCAGGCCGGCATCTGGCTGAACGTGTCCTCGATGCTGCGGTTGGTGTTGCGCTGCACGAAGGTCTCGCTGGCCGTCAGCGTCAGCTTGCCGTCCATGTCAACGCGGCCATTCGCCAGCGCCCGCTCCAGCCCCTTCGGGTTCAGCCACAGCGCGCGGTAGCGGATGCCCGGCCGCTTGTCGATCCGCCCGAACACCTCGTCGGTGTCCGCCATCTGCGGCACCGCCTTCGGGTTCACGAACGAACCCACCTCGATCTGCTTGATGCCGGTATCGGCCAGCGCGTCCACCATCCTCAGCTTCTCGCCGGTGGTCAGGACCCGCGGCTCGATCTGCAGGCCGTCGCGCGGCCCGACCTCGATCATCTCCACATGGTTCGGCAGGTCGGACATGCCCTCTCCCCCTCGATACCGGCCATTCCTCGGGCCAATGCGGTTGGCCCGCAAGGTTGCGAATAAGCTATTCGACGTTTGGAATCCACCCCCGAAGCGTATCTGTTCGCGGCAGCCAAGGAAGACGTGCCGGATACCGGCTGCGAACGGAGCCTTGGGCCTATAAGATCTGACCGGAGGGATTTTCGGTGGCCGTCCATTCCTCCAGCCGCTGGGCGACCGCCAGCAACTCGGGGGCCACGTCCCGCTGCAGGAAAGCCTGCGAATGCGTCGCCGCGGAGCCGGCGCAGCTCAGCGCGAAGGCCGGGCGGCCATCGGCGCCGCGCACCGGCACCACCGCGCTGTTGTAGCCGCCGTGGAACACGCCCAGGTTCAGGATGAAGCCGTCCTTCTCGAAAGCGTTGATCGCCTTGGAGAACGCGTCCCGGATTTCCGGCCAGCGCGGCTCGGCGGGCGCATGCGCCGCCACCAGCGCGTCCCGCTCGCTGTCCTCGAACCCCGCCAGCAACCCCCAGCCCAAGGCCGAACTCAGCAGCGGCAGCCGCGCGCCCACGCGCAGGTTCATCACCAGTCGCGCCTCGCTGACGCAGCGCTGCACGAACACCATGCGCCCGCCGTCCCGGGCGCCCAGGCCGCTGGCGGAGCCGAACCGGTCCACCATCGCCTGCATCGGCGCGCGCGCGGCCTCCGCCAGCGGAATGGAGGCGAGAGCCGCGCGACCCAGTTTCAGCACCGGGATGCCCGGCCGGAGCTTGTCGCCGCTGACCGGCACCAAGTAGCCCAAACGGACCATGGTGTGGCACAGACGCCAAACGGTGGGCTGCGGCAGCCCGGTCATCGCGGCCAACTGGGTCCCCCCGATCTCGGGCCTGGACGCGCTGAAGCAGCCGAGGATCTCCAGCCCGCGCGCCAGGGCGGTGACGAAATGCCTGTCCGCCTTGGCCGTCTCCGCCACGGGAACCGCCTGCGCCGCCGGGCGCGGCTGCCGCCGGGCTATCATGCGACGGCCGCGAGAAGCTCGGCCAGGGCGCGCAGCCTGGGTCCGACCTCCGTTCGAAGCCGTGCCACCGACAGGACCGAAGCAGCGCCGCCGCAGTTCAGCGTCAGGCGCGGCCGGCCCTCGACCGCCATCACCGGCACGGCGGCGGTGTTGTAGCCGGGGTGCAGCACCCCCGGGTTGATGATGAACCCGTCGGCGGCGAACCCGGCCAGCGCCTTGCGGAACGGCGCCTCCGCCGCCCTCCACGCCGCAGGCGACCCGGCGGCCTCCGCCCGCGCATCGGCCGGCGGCCCGGCGAGGTAGGCCCACCGCATCGCCGACGTCGCGATCGGCACGCGAGAGCCCTCCCGCAGGTTCAGGACGAGCTGGGAATCGCTCTCGCACCGCTCGACGAAGCGCATGTCGTGGCCGTCCCGCACGGCCATGCCCGCGGCGCCGCCGTAATCATCGGCCAGCTCCTGCAAGTAGGGCCGGGCCAGCTCGCCCGTCGTCAGCTCCGACAAGGTGGCGTAGCCGAACCGCAGCACCGCCAGCGCCGGCCGCAGCCGCCCGCCCTCGCCCGTCACCGCGACCGCGCCGTACCACGGGTCGAC
>CAXTUQ010000367.1:0-6403 GCA_964247405.1 uncultured Acetobacteraceae bacterium | reverse complement strand
TTATGACGATATCGGACTTTTGATTACTTAGGTTGACAAAGCAAGTTGGCTATCAGTTTGAACGGAACCGGACGCCTCATCAGGCTTTAAGGGGGCATGGCATCCCATCACGAATTTTCAATGACCACTATGGGCATCGTCGGCCACACGGCATTTCCTGCATGGATGCAGGAAAGCCTGTTTCAAACGTATGGCTCGGTCCTGCATGAGCCGCTGCCCCAAGCTCTGCTGGCCATCCTTGATCCTAGAACTGAAGCCAATGCTGATTCAATACCCGTTCAAGACGAACCCGGTCACGCCGGGTTCTGAGAGTGGATGCCGGCCTTGCTCATAAATATACAAGGCCGATTGATACCCTCCTGTTCACATTGAGGCTGTCACGGATCTGAACAATGGGGCTTACTGGGCGCATGGTTTTGAGTAAATTGCCCATGTGGATCGCTGCTGGGCGGTGAGGCACCGAAAGTTGATTTGCCCGGCATCAAGATGTCGTATGCCCGCCATGACAGGCAATGGACACTCCCGGCCTGCACTCAGCGATAAAGCCGGCGTCTAAACCCGTGATGTCGTGATCCAAGGCCGCGCAAGCCGCTCGTGCGCTATCAGCCGTTCCGTGTTAAATGTTCAGCAATCCATCAGAAAGCGACACGCCCAAGACGCCGGGCCGGCGCGCGGGATTGGGCGGTCGGCATGGCCGCCGCACGTTTTCATCGGAGTGGCAAATGCCTGTTCACGACAAGAGAGCCTCATCGTTGCCGGCTGCTGCCCTGTTGATAATCGTCGCCCTGTTGGGGAGTGGATGTGCGACGCGCCCGCCTGCGACGGACCCTGAAGCGGTGGCGGACTACCAGGCGAACAACGATCCCCTGGAGCCCACCAACCGTTTTCTCTACCGAGTGAACGATGTCCTTGACACCAACGTGCTGAGGCCGGTGGCCCAAGGCTATCGGTACGTCGTGCCCGGCGTGGTGCGCCGCTCCATCGGCAATGCGCTCAGGAACGTGGCAAGCCCCGTGGTGTTCGCCAACGACGTGCTGCAAGGGCACCCGCGCTACGCGACCGAGACAGTCACGCGCTTCGTGGTGAACTCGACGGCCGGCGTGGGCGGGCTGTTCGACGTGGCGGATAGCTTGGGCTTGCCGCCGCACCGCGGCGCGAACTTCGGCACGACGCTCGGTGTTTGGGGCGTGGGGGAAGGGCCGTTCCTGTTCCTGCCGCTGCTCGGCCCGTCGAACGTGCGGGACACCGGGGGGTATGGCGGCAACATCCTGCTTGACCCGTTCACCTGGGTGAGCTTTGGCGGGGTCAACGCCCTTGAGGGGTCCCGCTTCGGCGTGGGCGCGGTGGACACGCGGGAGCAGTTGCTGGACCCGGTGGACCAGATCAAGCGGGACTCGCTCGACCCCTACGCGACGTTCCGCAGCGCCTACCGCCAAAGCCGCGCCGCCGAGATCGAGGCGGCCATGCATGACGGCAAGCCGCTGCCGCCGCCGCAATAGGCTCCCCGCAAGTGGCGGCTCCGCCTCAGATCGAGCTGACGACATGGCCGCCATCGACCGGCAGCACGACACCGGTGATGAACCGCCCCGCATCCGACGCCAGCAGCAGCAGCGCGCCGTCCAAGTCCTCAAGCTGGCCCAAGCGTCCCAACGGCACGCGGCCGGCGATGCGGGCGCCGGCCGGCCCTTGCAGGAACGCGCGGTTCAGGTCCGTCTCGACATAGCCCGGCGCCAAAGCGTTCACCGTGATGCCGCGCGGCCCCAATTCCATCGCCAGCACCGCAGTCATATGGCACAGCCCGGCCTTCGACGCGCTGTACGGGACCACGCCCTTGATGGTACGCAGGCCCAGGATGGAGGCGACGTTGACGATCCGGCCCCCCTGCCCGGCCGCGATGGCCGCCCGCGCGAACTCCCGGCACATCAGGAACGCCCCGCGCAGGTTGGTGTCGAGCACGCCGTCCCATTCCTCCGCGCTGGCTTCCAAGAACGGCTTGCGCCCGGTGACGCCGGAATTGTTCACCAGGACGTCCAAGGGGCCGAGGCCTGCCGCCGCGCGGGCGGTCGCGTCCACGACCGATGCCTCGTTCGTCACGTCGCAGGCCACTGCGAGCGCAGTGCCGCCGGCCGCCTCGATGTCCCGGACCAACGCTTCCAGGCGGTCCAAGCGCCGGGCGGCCAGGGCCACCTTGGCGCCCTGTGCGGCCAGCAGCCGCGCGAAGTGCGCGCCAAGCCCCGATGACGCCCCGGTGATCAAAGCGCACCGGCCATGCATGGCAAACTGATCCAAGGTCCGTCTCCCCAAGTTTCCCGCAGAGAACACCACGCGGGGGCGGACGCCAACCGCCCGCCGCATCAGCCGGCGTCCAGGGATCGCGCGCCCAGGCGGCGCGTTGCTTCCCTCCGAACCGCACGCGAAGGAGACCAGCATGGCTGGCGCGCATCTGATGAACCGCCGGGTCGCGCTGATCGGCGCGGCTGGCGCGACCGGGACCTTGCTCGCACGGGGCGCCGCCGCGGCGGTGCCGGAGATCGACACGGGCCGGGTGCAAGGCGGCCGGGTGGAGTTCCCGGCCTGGACCGCGCCCCCCGCCCGCCCGTCCGGCGGCCCCCCCCACCCCCAGCCGGTGAGCGAGCGGGTCGGCTTCGCCGTCGTCGGCCTGGGCCGCCTGTCGCTGGAGGAAATCCTGCCCGCGTTCGGCGAGGCGAAGCGGTCCCGCTTGGTCGCCCTGGTGAGCGGTACGCCGGACAAGGCCGCCCGCATCGCCGCCCAGTATGGCGTCCGGCCGGAGGCGGTGTACGACTACGCCGGCTTCGACCGCATCCGCGACAACCCGGACATCCGGGTGGCGTACGTCGTCCTGCCCAATTCCATGCACAAGGAATACACCCTGCGCGCCGCCCAGGCCGGCAAGGACGTGCTGTGCGAAAAGCCGATGGCGGTGTCCTCGGCCGAGGGGCAGGCCATGGTCGATGCCTGCCGGGCGGCGGGGCGCAAGCTGATGATCGCCTACCGCTGCCAGTACGAGCCCTATAACCGCGAGGTGCTGCGCCTGGTGCGGGAAGCGACATACGGACCCGCCCGCTTCATCGACGCGGTGAACGTGCAGAACCAGGGCGACGGCGCGCAATGGCGCTTCAAGCGGGCACTCGCCGGCGGCGGGTCGCTGCCGGATGTCGGGCTGTATTGCCTGAACGCGGCCCGCTACCTGACCGGGGAGGAGCCGGTCGAGGTCATCGCCTGCAGCTTCAGCCCGCCGGGCGACCCGCGCTACGCTGAGGTGGAGGAGACCGTGAACTTCATGCTCCGCTTCCCCGGCGGCGTCGTCGCCAACTGCGCGACGAGCTACGGCATGCACGAAAGCCGGCGGCTCGCGGTGCACACGCCGGGCGCCGCCATCAGCCTGGACGGCGCGTTCTCCTACCACGACAAGCAGCTCCGCATCGCCCGCCGCGACGGCTGGGCGGAGGGCGTGGAGGAGCGGCGCATCCCCATGCAGAACCAGTTCGCGCTGGAGATGGACCACATGGCCGAGTGCGTCTTGTCCAACCGCGAGCCGCACACCCCCGGCGAGGAGGGCGTGCAGGACCACCGGATCATGGAGGCGATCTACCAATCCGCCGCCAGCGGCCAGCCGGTGGCCCTTCCGCGCATGGACGGGCTGGACCGCACGCGCGGCCCGGCGCCGTCGGCGTCATGACACGCTGATTGCGCTCGCTCCGTGCCCGCCTGCTGGCGCTCTGGGCGTTCTCGCTCGCGGCGTGCGTCGCGGCCGGGACGCTGCTGGTGCAGATTTCCGGCCAGTCCACGGCGGCGCAGGTGGGGCGGGGCGAGGCGGTGACGGCGCGGGCCTGCGACCTGATCCGTGAGCGGTATGCCTTCTACACCACGGATTGGCGCGGCCCGGTGCCGCCGTTGGGCGATGCCGGGCTGCGGGCAGACCTGCAGACGGCGGTGTCCCTTGCCCTTGCGCGTGAAAACGGGGTGGAGGGCGGCATCTGGCAGGCGGAGGCGGGATCGCTCGCCTATGCCTTCCCGACCTACTCCGGCACCGGCCCGAAGACCGACCTGCCCGCAGCCGAGACCGCCAACATCCAGGCGGCCAACGAGCAGGCTGCCCGGGATGAGGCCGCCGTCGCCCGCACCTCGGGCGCCAGCACGCAGACCCTGCTGCTGCACGCCTGCCCGTTGCCCGGTCCCATCGAGGGCCTGACCGCCTGGACCATGACCCGGGTGGCGGCGGCAAGCGCGGCCGACGGCTTGCGCGCCGGGCTGCTGCCGCTGTTCGCGCTGGTGCTGGGCATGTCGGCTTGGCTCGCCTGGCTGCTGCGCGACTGGTCGCGGCAGGTCGGCGCGATGGAGGCCGGGCTGGCGCAGCATCGGGACGACCTGCCCCCCACCCTGCCGCACACCGGGGAGCGCGACCTGGACCGCATCGTCGAGGCCTTGAACCAGGCCGGTCAGCGCCTGATTGAGGCCCGGCGGCGGTCGGCGGAGCTTGGGGCGCGCGTGGTCGCGGCGGAGCGGCTGGCGGCGCTCGGCCGGGTCGCGGCCGGGGTGGCGCATGAGATCCGCAACCCGCTCGCCGCCATGCGGCTGCGGGCGGAGAACGGCCTGGCAGGCGACGACGACCGCCGCCGCCGCGCCCTCCTCGCGGTGCTGGAGCAGATCGGCCGGCTGGACCGCCTGCTCGCCGAGCTGTTGGCGATGACCCAGCGCCGCGACCCGGTGCCGGAACCGACCGAGATCGGGTTGCTGCTGTCCTTCTGCGTGGAGCGCCATGCCGACCAGGCCGCGGCGGCGCAGGTGAAGCTGGTGGCCGAGGGTGCGGAGACCGCCGCCATCGACGCCGCGCTGATCGGCCGGGCACTGGACAACCTGGTAAGCAACGCCATCCGGCACACGCCCCCCGGCGGCCATGTCGCCCTGCGAACCGAGCACAGTGGGACGACCCTGCGCCTCCTCGTGGAGGACACCGGACCCGGCGTCGCGCCCGACCTGCGCGACACCCTGTTCGAGCCGTTCGTGACCGGCCGGGCGGACGGCACCGGCCTGGGCCTCGCCATCGCGCGGGAGCTGGTGGAGGCGCATGGCGGCCGGCTGAGCCTCGCCGCGTCCGAGCAAGGGGCGCGGTTTGTCATCGAGCTTGAGGGCGCAGCCTGATGGCGACGGTCCTGATCGTGGATGACGACGCGGCGTTGCGGGAAGGCTTGGCGGAAACCCTGGGCGACCTGGGCCACCAAACGGAGGAGGCGGAGGACGGCGCCGCCGCGCTGCGCCGGCTCGCCCGGCCCGGCGTCGATGCCGTGCTGCTCGACTTGCGCATGCCCGGATTGGACGGGCTGGAGGTGCTGCGCCGCATCCGCGCCTTGCCGGTGCCGCCGCCCGTCGCGGTGCTGACCGCCGTGCCCACCGCGGCCAACACCATCGAGGCCATGCGGCTCGGCGCCATCGACCATCTCGCCAAGCCGGTCGGCCGGGCGGACCTGGCCGCGTTGCTGTCCACCTTGCTGGCCGAGCCGGACACGGCGCCGCCGCCTGCCCAAGCGCCGGCGCCCGAGGGCGAGATGGTGGGGGCGAGCGCCGCGCTGCGGGCGGTGCAGAAGACGGTCGGCCGGCTCGCCGACAGCGACGCCACCGTGCTGATCACCGGGGAAACCGGGACCGGCAAGGAGGTCGTCGCCCGCGCGCTGCACCGGCACGGGCGACGCGCCGGCGGGCCGTTCGTCGCGGTGAACTGCGCCGCCATCCCGGCCGAGCTGCTGGAAAGCCTGCTGTTCGGCCATGTGCGCGGCGCGTTCACCGGGGCAGTCGCGGACCGCGCCGGGTCGTTCCGGGAGGCCGACGGCGGCACGCTGTTCCTCGACGAGATCGGCGACATGCCGCCGGCGATGCAGGCCAAGCTGCTGCGGGTGCTCGGCGACCGCACCGTGACGCCGGTCGGTGGCCGGCCGGTCGCGGTGGACGTCCGGGTGCTGGCCGCGACGCATCGCGACCTCCCGCGCGCCGTGCGGGAGGGCGGCTTCCGGGAGGACTTGTTCTACCGGCTCGGCGTGGTGCCGCTGCATCTGCCGCCGCTGCGGGAGCGGCTGGCCGACATCGTGCCGCTGGCGGAGCATGTCCTGGCGCTGTCCGCCGGGCCGGGCGGCACGCCCAAGCGGCTGTCGGCGGCGGCGGCGGCGCGGCTGATCGAGCATCCCTGGCCCGGCAACGCCCGGGAACTGCGCAACGCCATGGAGCGCGTCGCAGCCCTGGTGCGCCAGTCGGTCGTCTCCGCCGCCGACTTGGAGTTCCTCGGCGCCCCGGCGCCCGCCGTGCCCGAACCGGCCGACTGGCTCGCCGGCGACCTGCCCACGGCGCTGGCGCGGCTTGAGGCCGCCATGATCCGCCGGGCGCTGGCGGC
>CAXTUQ010000366.1:0-6421 GCA_964247405.1 uncultured Acetobacteraceae bacterium | reverse complement strand
GGGAAAGGCATCCTGCTCGCCGGCGGCAGCGGCACAAGGCTGCACCCGATCACGCTCGCCAGCAGCAAGCAGTTGCTGCCGGTCTATGACAAGCCGATGGTCTACTACCCGCTGTCGGTGCTGATGCTGGCGGGGATCAAGGATATCATGATCATCTCCACGCCGGAGGATCTGCCGCAGTTCCGGCGCCTGCTCGGCAGCGGGGAGCGGTTCGGCGTGCGCTTCACCTACGCCGAGCAGCCGAGGCCGGAAGGCTTGGCGCAGGCGTTCCACATCGGCGAGGACTGGATCGCCGGGCAGCCCTGCGCGCTGGCGCTCGGCGACAACCTGATCTTCGGCGACCACCTGAGCGTGCTGCTGCGCGCCGCCGTGGCCCGGCCGGAGGGCGCCACCGTGTTCGCCTACCAGGTGCGCGACCCCGAGCGGTACGGCGTCGTCGCCTTCGACAGCAACGGGCGCGCCCAGGAGATCGTCGAGAAGCCGGCCGCGCCGAAGTCCAACTGGGCGGTGACGGGGCTGTATTTCTACGACGGCCGCGTGTCCGAGCTGGCCCGGCGCATCAGGCCCTCGGCCCGCGGCGAGCTGGAGATCACCGACCTGAACCAGATGTACTTGGAAGAGGGCACGCTGCACGTCGAGCGGCTCGGTCGCGGCTGCGCGTGGCTCGACGCCGGGATGCCGGACAGCCTGCTGCAGGCGGCGACGTTCGTGCAGACCATCCAGAACCGGCAGGGGATGCTCGTCGGCTGCCCGGAGGAGGTCGCGTTCCGCATGGGCTATATCGACGCCAGCACCTTGCGCAGCGCGGCCAAGGGCTTGAGCAAGACGGAGCTGGGTCGCCTGCTGCTGGAACTCGCGGACGGATTGCACGCATGAAGGTCGAGCGCCTGCGGGTCCCCGACCTGATCCTCGTCACGCCGCCGCGGTTCGGCGACGCGCGGGGTTTCTTCTCCGAGGTGTTCAACGCGCCGCGGTTCGCCGAGGCCGGCATCGACCTGCCGTTCATCCAGGACAACCAGAGCCTGTCCCGGGAGCGCGGGGTGATCCGCGGCCTGCATTGCCAGGTGGCGCCGCATCCGCAGGGCAAGCTGGTGCGCTGCGTCCGGGGGGCGATCTGGGACGTGGCGGTGGACGCCCGCCGGGCCTCGCCGACCTTCGGGCAATGGGCGGCGGCGGAATTGTCGGCGGAGAACTGGGCGCAGCTCTGGGTGCCGCCGGGCTTCCTGCACGGGTTCTGCACGCTGGAAGCGGATACCGAGGTGATCTACAAAGTGACCGACGTGTATGACCGCGCGTCGGAGCGGGGCGTGGCGTGGAATGACCCGGACCTGGCGCTGCCCTGGCCGGTGGGGGAGGGCGAGGCGGTGCTGTCCGACAAGGACCGGCTGCTGCCGCGCTGGGCCGAGACGCCGCCGCTGTTCTGAGGCATGGCTGGCGATCGACGCCGGTGTGTCCGGGCCGGGCGGCCTTGGCCAAACCGGGCGGTGCGCCGTGTCCGGGTCAACGCCTTGCAGCGAAAGCAGGTTGCTGACAACACTGGCGCCGCATCGCATTATACCAAGCGCCCGATATGTTGACCGCTTTTGATCACCGCCATCGCGAGCGTTTTCGGGGCAGCGAGGCGGAAGAAAACCGGTCGTCGCAAAGGGCGTTTGGTATTACATCAGCCGTGCGCCATCTCAGGTCGGAGAGATCGCATGTTGCGTTCCTGCACCGCACGACTTGCCGCGTCGGCCGCGCTCCTCGGCGTGGCCGCAGCCGCGCCGCTTCCGGCCTGGGCGGCCGATGACCTCACGCTTTGGTCTGCCTATCAGGACGTGCTGAAACCGGCGAAGTACGTGGACCTCACCCACACGATCACGCCGCACATCCCTGTTTGGGCAGGCTTTGCCGGGTCCACCTTCGCACCGGCGCAAGCCGGCGCCGACATCGAAGGTTCAGCCAAGAAAGGTGAAACCTTCACCTACGGCAAGGACGGCTTCGAAGCGACGCAGTACACGCTGCGCACCGACCAGCTCGGCACGCAGCTCGACCCGCCGGCACACTGGGCGCCGGAATACCCGGCCATCGACGAGTTGCCGCCGACCTACGCCGTCCGGCCCCTCGCGGTGATCTCGATCGTGGAGCAGCTTAAGGCGAACCCGAACTACGCCCTCGCCGTGGCCGACATCGAGCGGTGGGAGGCCGTGCACGGGCGCATTCCGGAGGATGCCGTGGTGTTCGTGCGCTCCGACTGGTCGAAGGCGTGGCCGGACCCCAAGCTTGCGGCCCTGAAGGAGTTTCCCGGCGTCACGCTCGACGCGCTGAAGTTCCTGCATGGGCAAAGGCACATCCTGTTCCACGGGCACGAGCCGCTCGACACCGACTCCACGCCGACGCTGGAAGGCGAGTCCTGGCTCATGCACAACGGCTACACGCAGGCGGAGGGCGTCGCCCACCTCGACCAGGTGCCGGAGGCCGGGGCGCTGGTCGCCATCGGCTACCCGAAGCTCGGCGGCGGAACCGGCGGCTATGCCCGTTACGTCGCGATCTGCCCGCCCGCTTGGCCGTTCGGCACGGCGGTCGGCCCCGGCGACGCCCCGTTGCCGCGCTCGGACCGGCCGCTGCACTTCGACCAGGCTGCCGGCATGAGGGTGCGGTAGCCTGGCCTTTATGGCGCCTTACTTGGCCTCAGCCCGGGCGGGGTAGCCAGGCAACTTCTAGAACCGGAGAAACACGAGTAGTATCGGCGGCATGGCAGTGATCATGGTCACCGGCGGCGCCGGGCAGCTCGCAACGGCGATGGAGCAGGAGGGCGGCGCGGTTGTGCGCCGCGTCGGCCGTCCGGCGTTCGATTTCGACCGGCCGGCGTCGATTGCGGAGGCGGTGCAGGCCGTGCAGCCAACCCTCGTGGTCAACGCCGCCGCCTGGACCGCGGTCGATGCGGCGGAGGCCGAGCCGGAGGCGGCCGCCCGCGCCAACCGCGACGGCCCGGCGGTGCTCGCGGCGCACTGCGCCGATGCCGGCATCCCGCTGATCCACGTCTCGACCGACTACGTGTTCGACGGGACCAAAGGTGCGCCCTACACCGAGTCCGATCCGACCAGTCCCACCGGCGTGTATGGCGCAACGAAGCTCGAAGGGGAGCAGGCCGTATCGGCCGCTTGGCCGCGCGCCATCGTGTTGCGGACCTCTTGGGTCTATTCGGCGACCGGCAAGAACTTCGTCCGCACCATGCTGGGCGCTGCGCAGAAGAACGCCCGGCTGCGCGTGGTGGCGGATCAGCGGGGCTGCCCGACCGCGGCGCGGGACCTGGCGGTGGCGATCCTTGCGGTCGCGGCGCGGCTGCGGGAGGGTTGGCAGGACCGCTATGCCGGGGTGTTCCACGCGGCCGGCACCGGCTCCACTACCTGGCACGGGCTGGCCGAGGCGCTGTTCGAGGACGCGGCCGGCTACGGCCATTCCGTGCCGGCGGTGGACGCCATCGCCACGTCGGACTGGCCCACCCCGGCCCGGCGCCCGCCGGACAGCCGGCTCGACTGCACGAAGCTGTCGGAAGTGTTCGACGTGCGCCTGCCGGAGTGGCGCAGCGGCCTGTCGCGGACGGTCGCCGAACTGCTGGCGACGCCCTCGCCGCGTCTTTGACGGGCGGCCGTGTCGGCGCCGCCTCATCCCGCCTCGGCCCCACCGCTCACCGCGGAGCGGACGCTCACGGCGGCCCGGAGGCCGACCGTCGCCATCCTGCTGTCCACCTTCAACGGCGAGCAGTTCCTCGACGACCAGCTTGAAAGCATCCTGCGGCAGACGGTGGCGGACTGGGTGCTGTTTTGGCGGGATGACGGGTCGAGCGATGGCACGGTGGACATCATGCGGCGCTTCATGGCGGGACCCGGCGCCGGGCGGTGCCACGTGGTGCTGGACCTGCCGGGCCGGCTGCGCCCGACGGGCAGCTTCATGGCGCTGCTGCGCGCCGCGGTGAGGACGGACGTGGCCGCCGTGGCCTTCGCCGACCAGGACGACGTGTGGCTGCCGGAGAAGCTGGCCCGTGCGGTCGCGGCGTTGCAGCCCGATCCGCGCCCGGCGCTGTATTGCAGCCGGCAGCTCCTGGTCGATGAGGCGCTCCGACACATCGGCGTGTCGGCGCCGCTGCATCAGCCGCCGGGCTTTCCCGCCGCGCTGACGCAGAACGTCGCCACGGGGTGCACCCTCGTGCTGAATCAGGCCGCGGCGCGGCTGGTCGCCGGCAGCCACCCGCCGCCCGCGACGCTGCATGACTGGTGGAGCTACCTGGTCGTTTCCGCCCATGGCGGCCGGGTGATGGCGGACGCGACGCCCACCGTGCTGTATCGCCAGCACGGCGGCAACGCCGTGGGCGCGCCCGCCTCCATGCGCCGGCGGTTCTTCGAGGCGCTGCGGCGCGGACCCAGCGCCTTCATGGCCGTGCTGCGAGGCCACGTCGCGGCCCTGCGGGCGCAGCCGGATTTGCTCACCCCGGATGCGGCGGCGGCGCTGGACGTGGTGGAGGCCGGCTTGCAGGGCGGGGTGCCGCAACGTCTGGCAGCGCTGCAGCTTGGCGGCCTGTCGCGGCAAACCTGGCAGGAGACGCTGATGTTCCGCCTGTGGTTCCTGGTGGATCACCCGCCCGCGTCGTCGCCTGGCCAGCCGCAGGCCAGCAGCATCGGCCGCATGTGAGGCGGCGGCGGGGCTGTGGCGGCGACCGGCGGCGTCAAGGGCAGGGCGATGGCGCGAGCCAGCAACTGCATCGGCCCGTCGTCGCGTCCCCCACCGCCGCGCCCATACACCGGGTCGCCCACAATGGGATGGCCCAGCCCGGCGCAATGCACCCGGATCTGATGGGTCCGCCCGGTGCAGGGCTGCAACTCCAGCCAAGCCAAGCCGCCGGCCTGGCCCATCAAACGCCAGCCCGTGCGCGCCGGAACGCCGTCCGATCCCGGCTCCATGCGCCACCCCGCCGGGTTGCTGCGCTTGCTCAGGCGGTTGGACACCTCGCCCGACGCCGCGCCGGGCACGCCATGCACCACGGCCCAGTACGTCTTGCGCGCCGACCCGGCCGCGAACGCCGCCTGCGCCGCCAGAAGCGCCTGCTTGCGCAGCGCCACCACCAGGCACCCGGCGGTGTCGGCGTCCAGCCGATGCACGAGCCACGGGCCGTCCTTGCGGCGGGACAGCGTGGGGAAACCGTCCTCGACGCTGGCGCCGCCGCCGGGCCCTGGATGCACCGGCAGGCCAGCCGGCTTGTTCAACACGACGAAATGCTGGCTCTGGAACAGGATCGGGATCATCCCGCCAGGTTGACAGCGGCGCCCCGGCGGCGGAAGCACCCCCATGCCCGATGACCGGATCTGCGGCCTGAACGCCGTCACAGCCCTGTTCGCCTGCCGCCCCGGCGACGTGATCCGCTTGTTCTACAACGAGGACAGCAAGGCGCGGGTCGGCCCGCTCTGCGCCGAGCTGGCCCGTATGCGCCGCCCTTACCGCCTGCTGCCGTCCGACGAGTTGGAGCGCGCCGCAGGCACCCCGCACCATGGCGGCGTCGTCGCGGTCGCAACGCCCCGGCCGTTGGGCATGTTGGATTTCGTGCGCCCGCCGCGCTTCCCGCTGCTGCTGATCCTGGACAGCGTGGGCAACCCGCACAACCTGGGCGCCATCGCCCGCAGCGCCGCGTTCTTCGGCGTGCGCGCCATGGTGCTGCACGACACCCCGCTGCAGGCCATGCCGTCGGACGCTGCCTACCGCGTGGCGGAGGGCGGGCTTGAATACCTGGAGGTGTCCAAGACCCGCAATCTGCGCAAGGCGCTGCTGGCGCTCGATCCGTATTACCGCACTGTCGCCGCGACGCTGACCGAGGAGGCCGTGCCTGTCACCGTCCTGCCGCGGGACCGCCCGGTGGCGCTGGTGCTGGGCAACGAGGAGCGGGGGGTCGGCTTCGACGCGCTGGAAACCTGCCGCCGCCGGGTCCGCATCCAGGCCCGCGGCGCGGTGCAGAGCCTGAACGTCGCCCAGGCCGCCGCCGTGCTGCTGCATACGCTCACCAGCCAGATCGAGCCGAGGGCCTGATGCGAATCCACGTCCAGAACCTGCCCGGCGACCCGCAATTCGCCGTCACTCCGTCGCAATGGGCCGCCGCCGCCGCTCGCGCGCCCGACGTGTCGGGCGGCCACTCCGTAACCTATGGCGAAATGCCCGAGGCGTTCCAGGCGGCGATGGAGGAGGCCGAGGTGCTGGTGTCGCAGACCGGCGCGGTCCGCCGGCTGTTTCCCGCGGAGGCGCCGCGGCTGAAGCTGATCTACTGCACGTCGGCCGGGCTCGACTCGCTGGCCCCCTTCGACCGGTTCCCGCCCGGCGCGGCGCTGCTGAACAACCGCGGCACCCACGGCGCGAAGGCTGGCGAGTATGGCATCATGGCGCTGCTGATGCTGGC
>CAXTUQ010000365.1:0-6430 GCA_964247405.1 uncultured Acetobacteraceae bacterium | reverse complement strand
CGGCTCATGGCCTTACGGCGGTGTAGATCAGGTAAGCCGCGCCGGCCCACTTCAGGATTGTGAATGCTGCTTGCGAGGAGGCAATCAGCGCCGAGAGGCCCACCACCGCCGCAGTGAGGTGGACAAGCGAGCCGGCGCCCACGCCGAGCGCAGCCGCGATTCCGCTCCTGGTGCCGCCGCGCGCCGACGTAGCGGCCACGAAAGTCATATCCGCGCCCGGCGTGATATTGAACACGAAACCCGCGAGGGCGAACGTGAGCAAGCGTGGAAGGTCGGGCAGCAGCGGGTGAAAACCCAGGAGTTCAAACATTATCCATCTCCAATCGGACGCGAAATCGGGACAGTTTGACAAAATACCACATGACGACACCGGAGTAGCTGGTGACGACGCAATCTTGTGGACCGGGTGTAGGCGGCGCTCGCCGCACAGAACGGCCAGGACTGGTGCCGGGTCAGCGCGGGGCTTGACCCGCCAGATAGGCCGCCCGGCGCGCGAACAGCGGCGGCGCTGCACGTCGGGCCTCCGCGATGATGGGGCGCAGGTTCGCAGTTCGCAGCACCCCGTCCTCCACCAGCACCTGCCCGTCCACCATGGTCAGCGCCACGTCGCTGCCGCGCACGGCGTGCACGAGGTTGTGGTGCAGGTTCATCCAGGGGCCGGCGCCGAACAGCGGCGTCATGCGCGGCGTGTCCGTGCGGACGGCGATCAGGTCCGCCCGTTTGCCAACCTCGAGCGACCCGATGCTGTCCTGCATCCCGATAGCCCGCGCGCCCTCGACCGTCGCCATGCGCAGCGCGTCCCAGGCGTCCAGCGCGGTGGCGTCCAGCCGGCTCAGCTTCGCCAAAAGCGACGCGCCTTTCATCTCCTCGAACATGTCGAAATTGTTGTTCTCCTTTTCCCCATCCGTGCCCAGGCCCACGGCGATGCCCGCGGCGAGGAGGTCGGTGGTGCGGGCGGCGCCGCTGGCGAGCTTCATGTTGCTGACCGGGTTGTGCGACACCGCGGCGTTGTTGCGGGCGAGCACTCGGATGTCCTCGTCGTCCAGCCACACGCAATGCGCCAGCAGGGTGCGCGGCTCCAGGAGGCCCAGCCGTTCCAGCGCCTGCACCGGGCGGCAGCCGTGGCGGTCCTGCATCGCCTGGACCTCCTGCTCCGCCTCGGCGATGTGGGTGCACAGGCCCGTGCCGAACCGCTTCGCCAGCTCCGCCGCGCGGCGCTGCCCGGCGGCGTCGGTGTAGAACAGGTGCTCCAACCCCACCCAGGCCTGGATGCGCCCGCCCTGCCGTCCGTGCCAGCGTTCCAGCAGCGCCTCGTTGTCGTCCAGCGTGTCGAAGTAGTCGTAGTCCGGATGCGCCCCGACATAGGGCACCATCACCAGCCGGTTGCCGACGCCCTCCGCCGCGCGGGCGCTGCCGTCCATGAAGCGCCACATGTCCACCACGGTGGTGGTGCCGGACAGCACGGATTCCGCGTAGCACAGCCACGACGCCGCTTCCGCCTCGGACGGCTGCAGAACGCGGTGCATCGGGTTGATGAAGGTGTCGAGCCAGTCCCAGACCTGCAGCCCCTCCGCCGTGCCGCGCAGCAGGCCGGAATGGCAGTGGGCATTGATGAGGCCGGGCATGACCAAGTGGTCGCGCAACGCCCGGTGCGCAGCGCCTGCGGCGTGCGGCTCCACGGCGGCGCGCGGGCCGACGGCCTCGATGCGCCCGTCCTCGATCAGGACCGCCCCATCCTCGATGACCGGACAGCCCGGCGCCATCGTCAGCACGTGGTCGGCGGTGAGCAGTTGGCGCATGAATCAGTTCCTTTGTGGCGCGGTCCGATGCAGCCGCACGATGCAAGAGCCGTGCTGCCATGAGCCGCGATGTTTGGCACGCGGGATGCTTCTCAAACCCAGGTCAGGAGGGCAACGAGCATGGGTCGTATAGGCGCGGGCGGGCAAGCAAACGACGGCAACCTGAAAGCGCCCGCATGAGCCACGCCCTCGACGCCCTGAATGCCGCCTCGGCGGCAGATTTCATCGCCGCCCTCGGCGCGGTGTTCGAGGATGCGCCCTGGGTTGCCGAGCAGGCGGCCGCCGCCCGCCCCTTCGCCACCGTCGCGGCGCTGCACGAGGCGATGTGTGCAGCCGTGCGCGCCGCGCCGCCCGAGCGCGTCACCGCCTTCCTGCGCGGCCATCCGGAACTCGGGGGCGCCGCGGCGGCGGCCGGGACCATCGGCGCGGCCTCCATGGCGGAGCAGTCGGCGCTGGGCCTGCAACGCCCGGAGGACGATGCCGCCGCGCTGTCCGCGCTGAACCGCGCCTACTCCGACCGTTTCGGCTTCCCGTTCATCCTGTGCGTGCGCCGCCACACCCGGGCCTCGGTCCTGGCCGAGTTCAAGCGCCGGCTGGACAACGATTCCGCCGCCGAACGGGACGCGGCGCTGCGGGAGACCGGCTTCATCACCCGGCTGCGCCTCCTGGACCAGGTGACAGGCCCCGGGATGCCGGCGGTCCATGGGACGCTCACCACGCACGTGCTGGATACGGCGGCCGGGCGTCCGGCGGAGGGCGTGCCCATGGAACTGCTGGAAGTGGGGGGCGGACGGGCTGTTCCCCTGGCCAGCAGCGTCACCAATGCGGACGGGCGGACGCCGTCGCCGTTGCTGTCCGGGGCGCCGCTGCGGATCGGGGTCTATGAGCTGCGCTTCCAGGTCGGCGCGTATTTCGCCGGGCAAGCGGCAGGGAGGCCGCCGTTCCTTGACGCCATCCCGATCCGATTCGGCATCTCGGAGCCGGAGGCGCACTACCATATCCCGCTGCTCGTCAGCCCCGGCGCCTACTCGACCTACCGCGGAAGCTGACAGCCCAGCAGGATCGGGGGCGACGTCAGCGGCCGACGGTGCATTCGATCTGGCCGTGCGGCTCGTCCGTCGGGGTGAACACCATGTTGTCCGACGACAGCCCGAACGGCTCCAGCTTCACCGGCAGGTAGTGCTTGTTTGGACACGCCATGCGGACCGTGCCCAGCTCCGGCACCGCGGCAAGCGCCGCCTCGCCCATGCGATACAGGCTGTCCTGCACGCCGTGGCTGTAGGTGGTGGCGAACACCTCCAGCATCGTGTCAAGGATGCGCGCGTTCGCGGCGCCGTAGTCCGCCGGCGGGCGCAGCCAGGTCCAGCTTGCATCCATCGCCGTCGCGGCGATGCGGTCCATTGTGGGCGGCAGGGTGGTGTACTCGTCCATCACGTAATCGACCCAGCCGGATTCGGTCGTCTTCATGAAGGTGTAGCCGGTGATTCCGGACACCACTGTCGCCCCGTCCCGCGTGGCGGACACCTCCGCCGTGGGTTGCCCGTTGCTGTCCAGCACGAAGCTGTGCGGGTGCGGCGTGGCCCCGAAGCTCGCCCGCGTCCACCGGGTTTCGCGCATGGACACGCGCACCCGCTCGATCTGGGGGTAGCGTTGGAGGAAGCGCGCGGCCAGCGCCTCGCCATACTGCTCCGTGCCCGCCGTCATGTTCTCCCGCGCGACGATGTAGGCGATGTTCTTGATCGTGTCGGTCGCGACCACGGTGCGGTTGTCGCCTTCGGTGTAGGCAGCGGCGAAGTCGCCATCCAGCAGGGTCATGATGGTGAGTTCGCGCACCTCATTCCGGTCACCGCGGTGCACGCGCATCACCCGCACGCGGCCCTTGCCGTAGGTGTTCTGGATCAGCGGCATGGGAACCCTCTTTCACGCATGGTCGGCCACCACCAGCGGGGCGGCCTGCGCCCCGGCAGTGATCTGGTCCGGGTTGAAGAACGCGTTCAGCACCACCGCGGTCACGGAGGCGAGCAGGATGCCGCTGTCCAGCATCGTCTTGAGCATCTCCGGCGCCGAATGGAACAGCGTGGGCGCGACCAGCGGGATCATGCCGAAGCCGATGGAGATCGCCACGATGAACACGTTGCCCCGGCGCGCCTCGTAATCGACGGAGGCGAGGATGCGGATGCCGGTCGCCGCCACCATCCCGAACATCACCACCCCCGCGCCCCCCAGCACGCATTGCGGCACGGAGGCCGCGATGAAGGCGAGCTTGGGCACCAGCCCGAGCAGCAGCATGATGGCGCCCCCGGCCACGCACACCATGGGACTCGTCACCCCGGTCACGCCCACCAGCCCCACGTTCTGTGAGAAGGAGGTGTAAGGGAAGGTGTTGAACAGGCCGCCGATCACCGTGCCGACGCCGTCGGCGCGCAGCCCGCGGGCCAGGTCGGCCTGCGACACCGGGCGGCCGACCATGGTGCCGAGCGCCAGGAACATGCCCGTGCTCTCGATCATCACGACGACCATCACCAGGCACATCGACAGGCACGCCACCAGGTCGAAGCGCGGCAGGCCGAACTGCAGGGGCCAGACCACGGCGAGCCAGGGCTGCGTGTCCAGCCCGTCGAGGTTGCCCCAGCCGAGCACTAGGGTAAGCAGGTAGCCCGCCACGATGCCGATCAGCACCGCGGTGTTGCGCAGAAAACCGGCACCAAAGCGCAGCAGCAGCAAAATAATGAGCAGAACAATGGCCGCCACGCCGAGGTAGCCCGGCGCCCCGAAGTCCGGGGCCGCCGGGCGCCCGCCGCCGATCCAGTTGATGCCGATCCGCATCAGCGTGATACCGATCACCGTGATGATCGACCCCGTGACCACGGACGGGAAGAAGCGCAGCAGCCTGCTGATGAACGGGGCGATCACGATCCCGAAGACGCCTGCGGCGATCACCGAGCCGAAGATCGCCGGCAGGCCCAGGGCCGGGTTGTTGGCCATCGCCAGCATCGGCGACAGGGACGCGAAGGTGACGCCCATCATCACCGGGAAGCGGATGCCGACCGGCCCGACGCCGTAGGCCTGGATGAAGGTCGCGACGCCGCAGGCGAACAGGTCCGCGTTGATCAGCAGCGCCACCTGGTCACGCGGCAGCTTCAGCGCCGCCCCCAGGATCAGCGGAACCGCCACAGCGCCCGCATACATCACCAGCACGTGCTGGATGGCCAGGATGATGAGGCGGATCGGCGGGGGCGTGGCGGAGATGCGCGTCGGCTCTGTCACATGGTTCTCCTGTCCTGCGTCGGGCCGGAGCATGGCAAGAGTCGTGCCATTCCAGCTTTTCGGGGCGCCGGCGCGGGAAGTGAGGAACGGGGTCTGAGGAGCGCTGGAACGCGAAAGCGATGTGAGAGCGCCCCCTCACGAAACGTCCTTTAGAAGCCTCGACCTGGTTAGGCCCCCTTTACCGAGAAACGGGCGAGCCAACTACAGCCGGGTCCCGCGTGGCCGCTCGGCCGCGTGCCGCTGACCAACACCTGTCCATCAGGACGCACGAACAAAGACAGGGCAACCCAACGTTCTCCGTCATTGCAAGCGGGAAGCGGCAAGCTGTCTTGCTTGTCCTCGCCTGTAAGACGGTTGAATTTGTGCGTATGAATCCGTCCTTTTGCTGCGCACGCAACCAGGGCATCCCCGTCCGGGAGCGTAGCGACAGCAGGATTATGGCAGAGTGCAGCTTCGTGCTGGTCTGAGTTCACGGCAAAACTCGCAGGTATCGTCGCTTTCCAAAGCAGGCGTCCCTCGGCATCAACCTTCGCGATTTCAGTTGGTTTGAACTGGGCCGGGTCCTGCTCGAATGAGATTTGCCAGGTTGAGACGACATATGCCCCGTCGCCGGTGGGCGACATCCTGATAGCGCCGTAGGAGGATGCGTACTGTTTGTTGATGGCCGGCCGCACGACGCTGGGCGCGCCGACTTGGCCTGCTGCGGTCACTTTGCGGACAACAACATCTTCTTGGTAGGTGCTGCCCTTCCCAGCGCCATCAAGAGTGGCGACGAGAAAAGCATCACCGTTCAAAGGCGCAACGGCAATGCGGCTCCCCCCTCCAAAGTGCCGCTCCCAAACCACGCTGCCATCCTTGGCAGCAATCATTGCCAACCACGAAGGCCCGAGCCATCCATCAGTGGCCGCAACAAGCACATTGCCCGTCGCCGTCGGCGTCATGCTGGCGACGAAAGGCAAATTTCCTGTTTTGTATGACCTTTCCCATATTGGGAAGGCAGAACTGTCAAGCCTGGCAAGATAGGCCCGGCTGTGTGGGTCCGAGGCGATACCCATACGGTAGTCGGTTCCCCCGCCAACCCATACCATGCCTTCATTGTCGATAGTCATGCTTTCAATAGACGGAATCTTCGAAGGAGCATTTTCTTTTAATTGAAATAATCTGGCTAACCAACTCGATGGCCTATCCGCCAAGGTCGATAGGCTATCGGTTTGCGCTCCCTTTAGCTGAAGCCGAATTGTATTCTGAAAGCCGTTTAGTTCGAAGTTCTTTATTAAAACATCGGCAGACGAAGAGAAGTCCGAGTGTCTCAGGGCCATTCAGTTCTGCCGTAGCGGCCTCAGCGTGAGCGACGGTGGGGTGAC
>CAXTUQ010000364.1:0-6431 GCA_964247405.1 uncultured Acetobacteraceae bacterium | reverse complement strand
CCGCGCCATCAGGTGCTGGTCGGCAAGATCGTGCCGCTGCTGATTGCTGAGCCGCTGGGCGCGGTTCTGACGCGGGAGCCGGCCGCCTATGGCGGCGGCCGTTGGCAGGCGGGCGGGTGGGCCGCCATGGCCGGGCTGGTCGCCGTGCGGCTATGGCTGCCGGTCGTGCTTGTGGACAGCTCGGTAGCGCCCATCTCGGCGCTTGCCCGCGTGCCCTCGGCGCTGGCAGCGGAACCGGTGTTCAACGCCTACAACTTCGGCGGGTACCTGATCTACTCCCATGTCCGGCCCTTCATCGACGGCCGGGCTGAGTTGTACGGGGACACGTTCATTCATCAATATCTCTTGGCCAGCACGCCCGAGAAGACGGCGCTGGAAACGGCGTTGCGCGATTACAAGGTGCGCTGGACCATCGTGCAAGCAGACGCGCCCCTCGTAGCGTTGATGGACGCCATGCCGAGTTGGTGCCGGCTTTACGCGGACAAGGTGGCGGTAGTCCACACGACTGAGTGCGGACGGGCAGACGCAGCCCCGCCGAGGCAGGACGGGAAAACCTGATGCGCCGGCGCTACGTCCTCCTCGCCGGGGCGGGCGCGCTCGGCGCGGCGACGGCCGGGTGGCGCCGGCCGGCCCGCGCCCTGTCGATGACCCGGGAGATCGCCGACATGACCTGGGTGGAGGTGCGCGACGCCGTGGCGGCCGGGTTCGGCACGGTGATCGTGCCCAGCGGTGGGCTGGAGCAAAACGGCCCGCACATGGTCATCGGCAAGCACGACCGCATCGTGTCCTGGGCCGCCCTACGGATCGCGGAGGAGCTTGGCGACGCCCTGGTCGCCCCCGTCGTGTCCTACGTGCCGCAGGGCGGTTACGACCCGCCGACGGACAATCTGGCTTTTCCCGGCACGATGGGCGTGCCCGCCCCCGTGTTCGCCGCAGTGCTTGAGGGTATTGCCCGGAGCCTCAAGCTGGCCGGCTTCCAGGCCATCTGCTTCATCGCCGATCATGGCGGCTCGCTCGCCCCGCAGGCCGCGGTCGCCGCCAAGCTCTCCGCCGATTGGGGCGGCAAGGGACCCAAGGTTCTGGCCATTGACTCCTACTACGCCGACGCCGCGGAGACGGCGTTCCTGCGGGCGCAGGGCGAGTCCGACGCTGCCATCGGCGAGCACGCGACGATTGCCGACACCTCGGAGCTGATCGCCGTCCACCCCGGCGGGGTTGACCTTTCGCGCCTACCCTCCGGCCCCTTGTCATGGGCCGGGCATGGCGTGGTCGGCGATCCGCGCCATTCCACCGCCGTCCGGGGCGACGCCCTGATGGCGCTCAAGATCAGCGCGGCCGTGGCGCAGATCCGCGCGGCAACCGGCCGTGCGGAAGGGTAAAGGATGTCCGTCATGCCGACCGTTCAAACCATCCTTGTCCAGCTCGCGGCAGCCACTTGGCCGGCCCTGCGCAACCTCGCCGTGCTCGCCGCCGTGTTCACGACGCTTTCCGCGCTGTTTGCCGCCTGCAACGAGGCGCCGCCCTGGTGGCGCAAGCCGGACCTTTCGACCGACCTCTGCTGGGCGGTCGTGCCGCAACTGCTTTACAAGTTCGCGCACGTCGCGATGCTCGTCTTCGGCATCGCCGCGTTCTACGGCATCAACGATCCCGGCGGCCTCGACCGCTTCTTCACGGAGGGGATCGGGCCGCTCGCGCACCTGGGCTTCTGGCCGCAGGTGGGACTTTATCTGCTCGGCAGCGACCTGGTGATGTATGCCACGCATCGCCTGTTCCACGGCGCGCACCTGTGGCGCTTCCACGCCGTGCATCACTCCTCCGAGCATCTGGAATGGACCTCGGCGACCCGGTTTCACCCCGTCGATCAAATCCTGCACGGCATCCTGTCGGACATCGTCATGCTGCTGCTGGGCATCCCGCCGGAGGTGGTGGCTTGGCTGATGCCGTGGACCGTCGGCTCCTCGGCGCTGGTGCACGCGAACCTCGACTGGGACTTCGGGGTCTTCCGCTACGTGCTGGTCAGCCCGGTCTATCACCGGTGGCACCACACGGCCGCAGAGCGCGGCGGAAGCGGCAACTTCGCCGGCACGTTCCCGCTGTTCGACCTGCTGTTCGGGACGTTTTACATGCCGGAGGATGAGCGTCCCGACCGCTACGGGGTGGACGACACGCGTTTCCCCAAGGACTTCGTCGGCCAGCTCCGTCATCCTTTCGTGCCCTCGCGAGGTGAAAGAACAGTCGATCACGGCCCGGCGGAGGATACGCTCGGCGCCGGGTGACAGCCACATTGCCGCCGTGCGGATCATGGCTGAACCGCTCCTCAATCGGCCTCGCGCCCCGAGTTCTGCCTGCGCGCAATTTATTGTTAGAAAGCAAAGAAAAGCTTCTAGCAATATTTGTAAACTGTTGCTTCGTAGGATGGCTCGAATAGCAGGAATTTGAATTTTATGTTGCAGCTCGTCAACGAGATAGCCGCGTTGAGGCGGGACGAAAAGGGCGTGACCGCGATTGAGTACGGCCTCATCATCGCGCTGATTACCCTGGCGCTCGTCGGCGGGATCGACACCTTCAGCGGGAGCCTCAGCACGACGTTCACGACCCTCAGCAACAAGTTCAGCGGCGCTGCAAATGGCAATCCGAACTCACCCGCCGTACCCGCCAGCAAGTGACGGGTTGCCCTGCTTTGTGCACCTGAGCAGGCCTGGAACCAGCGTCCAAGGCTTACCCGTTCGGTTCTGATAGGGAATGAGCGCGGTCGCCTTGATGCGCACCGTACCGCATGACGCGGCGCTACGCGTTGCCCGCCGCAACTGCCTCGCCCTTGCGAAGCCTGCTGGACCATCTCAGCGCCGGGACACGCTGCAGCCGTTGTAACGCCCGGTCGTATCGCCGGCGCCGCCGTGCGCACGACCGGACCACGGCTCGCGCGACTTTTGCCCAGAGTTTCGCCTCGCGGACATTTCCTTACGGAACCAAAGCAAAAACTTCTGGAATGCCCACGGTAAGTTGTTATTAAGCAGTAAGGAACTGAACAGCAGGAGCTTGGATTAGCATGTTGCAATTTCTGAACAATTTGCTTGCGTTGAAGCGCGACGAAAAGGGCGTGACCGCGCTTGAGTACGGCCTCATCGCCGCATTGATTGCGGTAGCAATCATCACAGGGGTCAGCACTCTCGGCGGGGCCATCGGCTCGACGTTCACCGCTGTGGGCTCCAAATTCAACGCAGGTAGCATCACCACTCCCACCAAGTAGCTAACACCCCAACGCATGGCTCCGTGCCAGATCGAAGAGCCAGCCGTGCTCGTCCACACGCTCTTGACGGGACTGAGCGCCGCCATTCTCCTGGGGGCCGTGCTGAACGACGTGGCGTTCCGCACGATCCCCAACTGGATGTCCGCGGCGCTGCTTGCACTCGGCATCGGCATCAGGATGCAGGACGGCGGGCTGGCGCCGGGCCTGCTGGCCTGCGTCCTGATCCTGCTCGGCGCCGCGTTCTGCTGGCGGCGCGGCTGGATGGGCGGCGGCGACGTCAAGCTGCTGGCAGCTTGCGGAGTGTTAGCGCCGCCGAGCCTTTCGGCGGTGATGCTGCTGGACGTGGCGCTGGCCGGCGGCGCGCTGGCGGTGCTGTACCTGGCACTGGGCCAGGTGCTGGAGGCGCCAGGGGCCGCCTGCCCGCCCGGGCGGCTGCGCGGCATCCTTTGGGCGGAGCGCCAGCGCATCCACGGCCGCAGCCCCATGCCCTACGCCTCCGCCATCGCCGTCGGCGCGTTGCTGGCTTTGTATAACGGATAGGACACCCCATGCTGCTCCGCATCGCCCTGTTTGCAATGCTGACCGTCGGGGTCATCGGCGGCGGCGTGCTCGCATGGACGCTGCTCGCGCCGTCCGCGCCTGCCCCGGCCGCCGTCGCCGACGCGCCCCCGCCGCCGGCCAAGGCTTCCATGCTCGTCGCCGCCCGCGCGCTGCGCGCCGGGTCGCTGATCAAGCCCGAGGATTTCGCGGCGCTGGAAGTTGTGCGCGCCGACCTGCCGCCCGGCGCCAGCGTGGACACCCCGCAAAGCCGCGGCAGCCTGACCGGCGCCCTGATCCGCCGCAGCCTGGGCGAGGGCCAGCCGATCCTGCCCACCGACGTGGTCCACCCCGGCGACCACGGCTTCCTGGCCGCCGTCTTAGCGCCGGACATGCGCGCGGTCACGGTGGCGGTGGACGCGGTGAGCGGCACCGCCGGGCTGATTTGGCCGGGCGACCGCGTGGACCTCATCCTGACGCAGTCGATGGACGACCCGACGCTTGCGGCCGGGCACCGGGTGGCGGCGGAAACCGTATTGAGCGACGCGCGGGTGATCGCCATGGACCAGCAGATCGTCCAGGGCCAGTCGCCGGATGGCGCCGCCGTTGCCAACCGCACCGACCGCACCGCAACACTGGAAGTCACCGCGCCGCAGGTGGAGCGCGTGCTGGTGGCGGGGCGGATCGGCAAGCTGTCGCTGTCGGTGCTGTCGGCCGACCGGCGCGTCGGCGGCGCGGTTCAGGCCGCATCCTCGCCCGCCCTTCCGGTTCCGGGCGCCGCCGCCACGCCCTCAATCAGCCGTCCGGTTGGCGCCAGCGTCACCTGGGCCGGCGACGTTTCGCCTGCGCTCAGCAGCGGCGCAACCCGCAGCGCCCCGTCCAAGGTCCAGGTGTTCCAGGGCAGCTCGGACAGCAAGGAGTTCCACTTCTGATGCCCCGGCTTCGGGTGCGGGATCCGGCCCGCCCTGGACGGCTCGCGACGCTTGCCGCCGCCGTGTCCCTCGGCGCCACCCTGTCCGGCCAAGCAGCCCGGGCGCAGCCCGCGCCGCCGGCAGACGAGGGCGCAAGGCCGGCCGCCCCGGCCCGGACCACGGACCAGCGCCCCGGCAGCGTGACAATCCCGGTCCCGCCCGGTCCATCGGTTGACGCCCCCAACCAAGGCCGGCTGGCGGCGCTAACGCTGGAGGCCGGGCTGGGCCGGGTGGTGAACCTGCCCGGCGCCATCGCCAACGTGTTCGTCGCCGACCCCAGGATCGCCGAGGTGCGCCCGGCCAGCCCCAATACGCTGTTCGTGTTCGGCGCAGCGCCCGGCCGCACCACGCTCGCCGCGATGGACGGCTCCGGCCGGGTGGTGGCGCAATACCAGGTAACGGTGCGGCCCGCCGCCTACAACGCGGCGGAGGCCGCCAGCACCATCAACCGGGCGATGCCGGGCAGCGGCATCCGCGTCGAGACCCTGCCGAGCGGCCTGGCCGTCAGCGGCCAGGTGGCGACGCCCGCGGACGCCGCCCGCGTGCTGGACCTGGCGCGCAACTTCCTGGCCGACAAGCAGGTGGTGACCAGCCGGCTCACGGTGGTGTCGTCCACCCAGATCAGCCTGCGCGTCCGCATCGCCGAGATGTCGCGCAGCGTGTCGCGGGAGCTTGGGCTCAACTGGACGGCCTTGCAGGGCCTGGGCAAGTACGCGGCGATCGGGCTGGCGACCAGCACCCCCGTCGGCTTGGCCGCGGCGCCAGCCCTGGCGGCCACCGGAGTCTATGCGGACCGCAGCTTCAGCCTCGGCGCCGTGATCGACGCGCTGGCGCAGGACAACCTCGCGCACCTGCTGGCCGAGCCGAACCTGACCACGATGAGCGGCGAGCCGGCGAGCTTCCTGGTCGGCGGCGAGTTCCCGATCCCGGTCAGCCAGCAGAATAACGCGATCTCCGTGTCGTTCAAGCAGTACGGCATCAACCTGTCCTTCGTGCCGACGCTGATGGCCGACGACCGCATCAACATCCACGTGCGGCCGGAGGTCAGCCAACTGTCCAACCAGGGCGCCGTGCAGATCAGCGCCGGCACCAACAGCATCAGCATCCCGGCGCTGACGACGCGCCGCGCCGACACCACGGTGGAGGTGGGCAGCGGCGACAGCTTTGCCATCGCCGGCCTGCTCCAGGAAACCGTGTCGCATAGCAACAACGCCATCCCTTGGCTGGGCGAAATCCCGATCCTGGGGGCGCTGTTCCGCTCCGACACCTTCCAGCGCAACGAGAGCGAGCTGGTGATCATTGTGACCCCCTACATCGTGCGCCCGGTCAGCGATCCCACGGCGCTGCGCCAGCCCAACGACGCCTACACCCCGCCCAACGACATCGAGCGCATCCTGCTGCTGCGCCAGAACGGTCAGGCCGCGCCGGTCCGGCCGACGCGCATCTCCGGCGCTGCCGGGTGGATCGTGCAATGAGGCGGGCCGTGCGGATTGCCGCCGGGGCCGCCCTGCTGGCCCTTCTGTCGGGCTGCGCCGGGCCGGAACCGTATGACTTCCCCCACACCTGGCGCCCGACCGGGGCCAACGACGCCAACCTCGCGGCCATGGCGGCCCGCCCGGCCGACCTCGCCCGTGGGCGCGGCACCGCCCCCACCGACGCGCAGACCGCCGCGG
>CAXTUQ010000363.1:0-6492 GCA_964247405.1 uncultured Acetobacteraceae bacterium | reverse complement strand
CGCCGTCCTGATCGCGTTCTCTCGCAACCTCGCTTCGACAAGTTGACGGTGCCATTTGTCGAGCTTGGCGATCGCACTTTCCAGCGTCAGCGCCTGGCGGGCCTGCTGCAGGCGCTGCACGAGGTCGGTCGTCCGGGTGAACAGCACCCGGTAGCCGTTTTCGACGAGCGCATGGCCGAACGCGGCGCCGAGATGGGAGTTGCCGCAGCCGCTTGGGCCGAACAACAGGATCGTGCCGCCTTTGGCGATCCACTCGTCGCCGCCCGCCAGGGCTGCGACATGGGCACGGCTGAGCATGGGCACTGCCGCGAAGTCGAAGCTGTCCAGCGTTTTGCCCGGCGGCAGGCGCGCCTCGACCAGGTGTCGCGCGATGCGTCGCTGGGCACGGTCGGCGAGCTCGAGTTCGGCAAGGGTCGCCAGCAGCCGGGCGGCCGGCCATCCTTCGCGGTCGGCGCGCTCGGTGAACGTAGGCCACAGGGCGCCGATGGTGGGCAGGCGCAGCTCGCCCAGCAGCAGCGGCAGCCGCGCGGTGTCGACGCTGACCTTGTCGCGGGTTCTGTCGCTCATGCCGCGGCTCCCAACGACGGCAGCAGCGCATCGTAGCTGGCGACCGGAGGGAGCTGGACCACGACCTCTGGCATGGTCTGCGGCCTCGGCGCGAACCGCTTGCACAGGGCCGAAACGTCGATCGTGCTGCCTACCCCGCCGGCGAGGCCCGTGCCCTGCATCTGCTCGACCAGTGCCGTGGCCAGCTCGGCCTCGCAGCCGCGCTCATGCGCAAGGGCGAGGAGGGCCACCATGGCCCTGCAGGCGGCGCGCGGGTCGCCGGCTGCCAGCAGCCTTTCCCATGCCTGGCGGTAGGCGGGGCGGGGGAACAGCGCGTCGCGGTAGACCAGGTCGAACCGAGAGGTTCGCCCGAGCTTGAGCAGCGCCATGGGCTTGCGGCGCAGGCTGTGGATGACGTGCCGGTAGTCGACGACATGGCCATGCCGCCCTCCGTCGCCGCTGCGGCCGCGGCGCAAGGTCAGCATCCGGCTCTGGCCCACGAAGCACTCCAGGCGGTCGTCGTAAAGCCGGACCCGCAGCCGAAAGCCGATCAAGCGCGAGGGCACGGTGTAGAACACGCGGCGCAGGACGAAGCCGCTGCTGGAGGTCACGCACACCGTGGCCTCGTCGTAGTCGGTCGTCCGGGCGGGCGGCAACGGACGCAGGGCGGCGCATTCGAGCTGGACCATCTTGCCCCGGCGCGCGTTGCGGCGGCCGACGAGATGGGCGATCCAGGCCCGGTAGGCGTCGAGGCTGTCGAACTCGCGGCTGCCCCGGAGCAGCAAAGCCTGGCCGACGACGCGCTTGAGGTGGCCATGCTGGCTCTCGATGGCGCCGTTCTCGTGCGCCACGCCGGTGTTGTTGCGGGTCGGCGTCATCCCGTAATGGGCGCACAGCGCCTCGTAGCGGCGTGTCTGGTCGGCGCGGGCGTCGTTGTCGAGGTTGCGGAACGCGGCGGACAGGCTGTCGGACCGGTGCTCGGCCGGCACGCCGCCCAGCGCCCAAAGAGCGTTCTGCAGGCCGGCGGCAAGGGCGGTGAAGCTTTCGCCGCCGAGGACCGGCTCGGCATGCTCCCAGGCGGAGTAGGCCAGGGTGAAGTGATATAGCCGATGGGCCAGCGCCGCGCCGGCGACGCTGACGCCGAAGTCGCCCATGTCGGTGAAGTCGGACAGCCCCTGCTGTCCCGGCGCGTGGTCCTGGCGGAAGATCACCTCGCGGTCGGCGCCGTGCTCGGCGCGCCAGGCGCGCACCCGGCGCTCCAGGCTGCGGCGGAGCCGGCCCCAGTCATGGTCGGGGTGGCGACGCAGCATCTCGTCGAGCACCCCGATGGGCCGCAAGCCCGGCGAAGCTTCGAGCATCGGGCGGATCTCGCTGTTCCACAGCCCGTCGAAAGGATCGGGACCCTGGCGGCGCAAGGGATGGTTGACGACCGGCGACGCTGGGAGGTGGCGGTTTGTCTCGATGCGGCGGGCGGTGCGCTCGCTGATGCCGGACTTGGCGGCGGCGAGGCGCTGAGGATGGCTTTGGCGGAACTCTATGAACAATCTCATCTGTTGGCGTGTGACGCGTCGTCCGGGCGTTCGGTCCTCGTCTTGGCGATCGGGGAGCCGAGTGTGCCCGCACACGCTGCGGCCAGCAGACGAGGGGAATGAAACCCGCGTCGCCGGTCGGACGGGTCTACAGCCGGGCTACGCCCGCCTTTCGACCCGTCCGACCAGCCATCCGCTCGTGTCGTGGACCGGCCATCCGGGCTGTCGCGCTACAAACAGGCGGAGGAAATCTTCTTCTCGACCACGGCTAGCGCCATCATGCCGGTTAATCGCTTCGGCCCGCACATTCCCGGCAACGACCGGCCTGGACCACTCTCGGCCCAATTACGGGAGACATTCTGGGCCAAGCGGCGTGAGGGCTGGCATGCGACGCCGGTCATTTACGGAAACGCGGCCTAACCGGGTTCCCTGCTGCCGCTGACCGCTTGTCTTGCTCGTCGCAAAAGCAGCCCAGCGATGATGACGACGTATCCGGGTATGAGGTCACCGGACGAGCGGATTCAAAGTAAATGGTGGCAAGGCGGATTTCCCGTTCAGGAAGGCAAGTTTGGAAAGGAGCGGGAACAGCAGGTCGCACCCGTCCTGGATATCGCCCAGAACGGCTTTGCGGGCTCGTTCCGGGTTGCGCTCCAGAAGCGCGTCGAGCATCTCGCGATGGCGGAAGTTCGCGGCTTGGTAGTTCCCCGTGACGCTCAACAAGCTGAAGTAGGGGCTTATCTGAAGCCATAGAGCCTCGATGCCATTGAGAAGAGCGGGAGACCCCGCCGCTTGGTAGATGGAAAAGTGGAAGGCGCGGTTGCTTCGCAGATACTCCTTGACGTTGTTCTCAGTAACGGCGCCATGCAGCCGATCCAAGTGACCGTCGATGATGGCCAGCTTCGCCTTGTCAGCTCGTTCCGCAGCCCAGGCCAGGGCCGCGCCTTCGAGGACCTGACGGACGTTCCGCAGGTCTGTCAAGGTTTCGGCGCTGAGAGCTGGAATGCCGACCGAACGGCCCGACACGACGGCAAGCGCATTGGCTGCTATGAGCCCCTTCAATGCTCCCCTGACCGGCATCGCGCTGACACCGAACGATGCCGCGAGGTTGCGAAGCGTGATCAGTTGACCTGGGACGATCTCACCGTCAAGGATCATGTCGGAAAGACGGCGCTGGACGCGGTGCTGCAACGTATCACGGGACAGGTCGGCGGCCTGGGGTTCGTCAGGTAACCGTTGAGGAGCGCGGGCCACGCAGCTTTCCCCGGCACTTCTGCGGCCACCAGTTTTGGCGAGTGTCACAGCATAGAGCCTTTTTTGTTCACGGGTTCGACCATCCACCCACGGGCGCATCAAATCTGGCCCGTGCATGGCATTCACCAACGGCCGACTCAAGCGTTTCCAGAGGGTCAGACCAGATGACTGCAAGTCGCGCAGCCTTCCTGCCCGCTTCCGATAGGGGAGCAAGGCTGAAAGCAACAACGTCCTCGACGAGGGCTGCGCGTAGCGTCGAAAGGGGCGGGTTCAACCGATCGCAAGCAGGGTTGAGGCGATGAGCGACGACAGCCAACCGGCCTTGAAGCGTCGGGCGCGGACCAAGCCGATTCCCGCAAGCGAGATCGTGCGGCTCGGAGCGCAATACCTCTCGGCGGGGCGGTTCAGGGAAGCTGACACGCTGTTCATGCGCGCTTTGGCATCCCGCCCGCGCGACGCGCGAGCGTGGCATAGGCGCGGCCTTGTGGCGTCGATGAACGGCCGCATGGAAGAGGCGGTCGCGTTGCTCCGGAACGCCGTCGCCTGTCAGCACAATTTCACGCCGGCGTGCGTTGAACTGGCGCGCGTTCTCCAGATATCCGGGCACCTCGATGAGGCGCTTGCTGTGGCGCATTCGGCCGTTGACTCGGCATCGAGAGCGGCATTGGCCTATCTGGCGCTTGGCAACATCTTGTGCGAACGCGGCGAGGCGCTCGAAGGCGTGGCTGCACACAAGCGCGCGGTCGAACTTGATCCTTTCCAGGCCGAGACGCACTTCCGCCTCGGTCTTGCTTACCAGCAGGTGGAACGGCACGAAGAGGCTGCCATCGTGCTGGAGAGGGCCATCGAACTCGAACCCGGGCGGGCCGACGTGCATTACAGCCTCGGCACGGTCCGGCATGCGCTCAGACACCTCGATCTCGCCCTCGCATCCTACGACCGCGCCCTTGCCTTGCGTCCTTCGCTCGCCGAAAATCTTTACGCCTTGGGCAAGCCTCGGCACATCCATGCCTTGATCGAGAACAGGGACCTGAACGGTGCGCTTCAGCACCTTGACGCGTTCTTGCACTGCCGACCTGGGCAAAGCTGCGCCCTGGCCCTGAAAGCGATCGTCCTCAATGAGCTGGGTGAACGCGACGAGGCGCGCAAGCTCGTTGATTTCGGGAACCTGATCAGGACTGTGCGGCTTGGTCCCGATGGCGGCAGCAATGGCGAACTCAACGACGCCCTTGCTCGGCACATCCTGCAGCATCCGACGCTCCGGGACGCACCGGACGCCTTTTCGATGCATCGGGGCAAGACGACCGGCGATTTGCTCCAGTCGCCTTCGAGCCCGCTTCGGCACCTCGCCACGTTGATCGAGGTGGCCGTCGAGCGTTATGCGGCCACGCTTCCGGACGGCGCCTCGCATCCGTTCGTCGCCAACCGGCCTGAACGCTGGACTATGACGATGTGGGCCAATGTCATCCAGTTGGAAGAGTTTCAGGTTCCCCACATCCAGCCCTCCGGATGGCTGAGCGGGGTCTATTATGTTCGCGTGCCGGAAACGGTCCGTTCTGATGGCCCTGCGGGGTGGATCCAGTTCGGTAAGCCCTATCACGATGTTGCAGGCACAGTACATCCTGAGTTGTTGACCCTGCAACCGGAAGAGGGTCTTCTGTTGCTGTTTCCGTCGTACTTCTACCGCCGGACGCTGCCTTTCCATGGCGCGGATCAGCGGATCAGCATTGCCTTTGACATCATTCCAAAGCATTGACTCTTGGTGGTAGCATGGTCTGTGTTCCGTTTTACCGATGCGGTGTCATCCGACTACGGCCTTATAGCGGAACATGGCGACCTCCGCGTGCGACCGCCTCTTGCCATCCTGAGCGTCCCTTGTTCCCGATCATTTGGATGTGCCGGTCGCCCCGGCTGGGTATGGTGCTCGCAGCTGGGGCCGTCACCGCGGTTGAGCACGTTGGGATGACTGCCGCTACGGGCAGGTCTGTAGATCGGCGTGGAAGGTTGGCTCATCCGCAACCTCGGTGCAGGTCGTTGTTATGCGGCTCGGACCAGGCGGGCCCTGAGCAGGTCGAGCTTTGCCCGTCCGTAGCCCTGGCGTTTGACCAACTTGAGGCGGGTAACCTGTCCCTCGACTTGGACACTGCTCCAAGGCAGCGTCAGAGCTGCAGGCACTGCCTGCTCGTCCTGACGCAGGCCCGCGGCGAAGCCGCGCCACTCGCTATTCTCGGCATCGGCCAGCCAGGGGGTGAGTGCATCTGCGGCGGGAGCACGTACAAGAACACCAAGCGCTGGGCGAGGTCGCGCACTGTGGCCAGCATCGGCGACAGCGCGACCAGCCGCTCGATGTGGCCGCGATCCGGCGCCGCAAGCACCGCCAGGTCAGCCGTGAGCATCCGGGCGGCCCGCCGGGCCGGGTATGCCGCAGGCCGAAGAGGAGGTTGCACCGCCAGGACTGTTGCTGGTCCGGGCTGTCCCCCCAACGCCGCCAGCCGCTGCCGGCTGGCCCACTCCGTGACAACGCGCATCCCGCCATTGAACCCCGCATCGCGCAGGTCCCGCCAGAGCTGGGCGCCGTTGCAACAGCCCTCCGTCCAGCGCCGTTCCAGCACCGCCCGCCAAGGGTCGAGCGAGTGCATCCGTGCCCGGTGCAGCTCGGGCTGTCCGCCGCGCACCCATCGCCGCACCGTGTTGCGCGACAGCGCCAAGTCGCGGGCGATGTGGCGGACGGGAACGCCTTGCTGGTGCAGGCGCGTAACCTCGCCATGGACCTGCACGCGCCGCCGCCAGCCCTGCCATTGCAGCCGCTGCGCGCTCGTCATCGGCGGCGGCGCGTCCGGGTCCGCCGCGGGCGGCACGGTCACTGCTGCGGCTGCAGGAGTGTTGGGGAGGGGCTGGGCCGCAGCCCGGAGTGCGAGCATGTTCCGCTTCACTGCCTCAAGAACCGCCGCGCTCGCGTTCGCCAACAGATGTCGGGTAGCCGGGTTCCGTTGCCGGAACCCAGCCCCCTCAGAACCGGACGGGACGTAGAGTAGGGCGTCGGCGAGTTGCCTAGCGGCACTTTTCCGGCGCCCTCTCCCCAAACCGGACGTGAGTCTTTCGGTCTCATCCGATAGTGTCCGTCAAGCTGGTGTAATTTCGGTGTAGGTTTGGGTGGCCGTGGATC
>CAXTUQ010000362.1:6211-6512 GCA_964247405.1 uncultured Acetobacteraceae bacterium | reverse complement strand
GCTGCCGTGTTTACCGAACGCCTTTTTGGCGGCAACCCTGTCGCGGACGTCTTTGATGCCGGAAATCTTCCAACGGAGACGATGCAGGCCATCGCCTCCGAGTTCAACCTTTCGGAGACCACATTCGTCCTGCCCCCGCGCGACCCTGCCCATACGGCGCGGGTGCGTATTTTCACTCCCCGCGTCGAGGTGCCGTTCGCCGGACACCCGAATGTCGGGACGGCCTTCGTGCTAGCGAGGGACAAGGTGGCGCGCAGCGAGCCCGTACCGGACCAACTCGTGTTCGAGGAGGAGGCAGGGC
>CAXTUQ010000362.1:0-6201 GCA_964247405.1 uncultured Acetobacteraceae bacterium | reverse complement strand
CTCCGCGACGGCAGCAGCGTGGTGGGCGCGGAGCTGACGGCGCCAGAGCCGCTGTCGCGCCTCGGCCGGCTCGCGCCGGAGGCGGCTGCGGCGCTGCTGACGCTGCGGCCCGAGGACGTGCTCACCGACGCGCATGAGCCGCAGGTGATCTCGGTCGGCCTGCCCTTCCTCGTTGTCGAACTCGCTTCGCGCGAGACGCTGCGCCGCGCGCGCCCCGATCTCGCGGCTTACGCCGCCCATCTTTCGCTCGACGGGGCCGACGCCGTTTATGCCTACACGCGCGACGTTGGGGGCAGTGCGTCAGAGGCGGACACTGACCTCCAGGCGCGCATGTTCGCGCCGCTGGACGGCATCATCGAGGACCCCGCGACGGGGAGCGCGACGGCAGCGGTCGTGGCCTTGCTCGCCGACCTGCGGGGGATGCCGGAACTGGCGCTGCGCGTCGGGCAGGGCGTGGACATGGGGCGGCCCAGCCTGTTGCTGGCGCGGGCGAGACGTGAAGGCATTGCCCTGACCGCGTTCGTGGGAGGGCGCTGCGTGGAGGCGATGAAGGGCAGTTTTGAGCTTGAGCAATGACGAGCAAGGCGATGGCGGAGGCGTCGTAACCCACTGTCCGGCAAGTCTGCTTTCCGCCGCTTGCGAAAATTCAGATTTGAAACGCTACCCAACTGCACGGCACGGCGACCCACGCGGCGCGAGCCGCTACGATGCGGCTTGCGCGCCGAGTCGGACCCCGGGGATGCCGTTGTGAGACTTGCCCATATTGTGCTCTGGGCCGCTGCCCTGCTGCTCCAAGCCTGCGCCGCCCATGCCGCGCCCACGGCCTGCCCCGAGCACTTCGCCGCCGGGCAGGCGCCCGACCTGGTCAACCGGCGGCTGGCGCCCGGCACCCATGCCTTGTGCTTCCAGGCCTTTGCCGTGCTGCATTCCGCCCTCACGCGCACCCCGCTGTACTCCGCCGAGCACCTGACCGCGGACCGCATCGAGGCCGCCCGCGCCACCCCCCGCAGCGGCGACTTCCACCCGGACCCGGACCTGCCGCCCGGCGAGCGCGCGGAGCTGTCCGACTACGCCCGCAGCGGCTTCGACCGGGGCCACCTGGCGCCCAGCGGCGACATGCCCGACCCGGAAGCGCAGCAGGAAAGCTTCACCCTCGCCAACATGGTCCCCCAGGCGCCCAAGCTGAACCGCGGCGTGTGGGAAGGGATCGAGAGCGCCGTCCGCACCCTGGCGCAGCGCCGGGGCGAGCTGTACGTCGTGACCGGCCCGATCTTCAAGGGCGGCGAACTCGCGACCGTCGGCCACGTCGTCGTGCCGACCTACGTGTTCAAGGCCGTGCTGGACCCGCAAAGCCGCAGCGCCGCCGCCTACGTGGCGGAGAACACCGACGCGGCGGCGTGGACGGCCATCAGCATCGCGCAACTGACCCGGCTGACCGGGATCAACGTGTTCCCGGCGCTCCCGCCGGGTGGGCGCGCCGCCACCCTGCGCTTGCCGGAGCGGACGCCGCACGGCTATGCCGGGGGCCAGTCTTACCCCAAACGCAGCAGGATGCCGTGATGCCGGACATGACCCCCTACGCCAATGACAGCGCGGCCATCGAGATCGGCGACCTCAAGCTGGAGAATGGGCGCGACCGCATCGCCTGCTACGGCAGCCTGGACCTGACGCGGGACAAGGCCGGGCTGGCGCTGGCCCGGCAACTGCACGCCGTGCTGGATGCCGTGGTGCAGGCGCTGGAAGGGGATGCGAGCCTCCCGGACACGATCCCGCCGCCGAAGAAGCGGGGAACGGTGAAGAACCCGTTCTAACCCCGCCCTCAATACCAGGAGATCCAAATACCGGAGCAAGCAGCGGAGTGCGGCGGTGTGCGCCGCCCCTCACATTCGGCTGGACAGGGCACGGCATCCCGCCAACGCCCGCAAGGAAAGGTCCGCCCCATGCTCAACGCCCTGACGGCCGGCGACCGGGTCGCAGCCCTCGACTGGCCCGGGATCGCCGACGCCCTGGACCAGCGCGGCTGCGCTACGACGACGCCGCTGCTGACGGAGGCGGAGTGCCGCGCCCTAATCGGGGGCTATGGCGACGCCGACCGCTTCCGCAGCCGTGTGGTGATGGCCCGGCACGGATACGGCCGGGGCGAATACCAGTACTACGCCTATCCCTTGCCGACGCCCATCGGCGACCTGCGGGCCGCGCTGTATCCGGCGCTGGCGGGCATCGCGAACCGCTGGGGCGCGGCGCTGGGCATGGCGGGGTTCCCAGCGGACCATGCGGACTTCCTGACGCGCTGCCATGCCGCCGGGCAGTCGCGGCCAACGCCGCTGCTGCTGCGCTACGGACCCGGCGACTACAACTGCCTGCATCAGGACCTGTACGGCGACCTGCATTTCCCCCTGCAAGCCGCCATCTTGCTCAACCGTCCCGGCGACGACTTCACCGGCGGCGAGTTCGTCCTGACCGAGCAGCGCCCGCGCATGCAATCGCGTGCCGAGGTCGTGACGCTGCAACAGGGCGAAGCCGTTGTGTTCGCGACGAACCAGCGGCCCGTGGCCGGCACGCGCGGCACCTACCGCGTGGCGATGCGCCATGGCGTCAGCCGGCTGCGCACGGGCCGTCGCCACACGCTGGGCATCATCTTCCACGATGCCCGGTAGCGGTCGCCGGCCGGCGCGCAACGCGGCACGGGCCTGGGCCATGCCGCGACATGGCCCGGAACGGTTTCAAGCCTTCTTGGCTTTCGCCTTCGCGGCGGGCTTGGCCGTCTTGCCGGCGGGGGCGGCCGGGTTCATCGCGTCCTTGACCTGCTTGGCCGGCGTGAAGCCCAGCTTCTTCGACGCGGCGATCTGGATCGTCTCGCCGGTGGCGGGGTTGCGGCCCTGGCGCGCTTCGCGCTCGGCCACCTTGAACTTGCCGAAGCCCGGCAGAGAAACTTCCTCGCCCTTGCTGGCGGCCTGGACGATGGCGGCGAACACGGCCTCCACCACCTGCTTGGCCTGCGACTTGTTCATTTCGTGGCCGGACGCGATGTGCTCGGCGAGTTCGGCGGTGTTCATGACGGAGTCTCCAAAGTGAGTCTTTCGGCATAGCAGTGGAATCGAGCGCTATGGAAGGGGTCTGTGCGCCGATCAGTCCGATCTGAACCGGCTGAGCAGCCGCCGCCACCGCTCCGGGTCGTCCTCGTTGGCCTGCGACGCGCCGCCGCGGATGGAAAGCTGCTCGATCAGGCGGCTGGCGATCAGCCCGCGCGGCCCGCGCTCCCAATGGTCGGCGTCGTCGCCCCCCGCCGTCCAGCCGGGCAAGGGCAGCAGCAGGTAACGGCTCAGCCCGTCCAGCAGAGGCTCGTAGGTGGCGCGCAGCGCGGCCAGGGTTTCCTCCCCCTGCGGCCCGCCGGCCCAGCCCACGCCGACCTCTTCGAACGCCGCCAGGAGCCGGGCGAAGGCGGCGGAGTCCAAACGGTCGCCGCCGTCGTAGCGGGACGGCGGGATGTGGAACGACCGCGCCATCTCGATCACGACCTGCCGGGCCATGGTGAAGGTCATGCGCGCCTGCAGCGGACGGATCGCGTCCACCCCCACCAGCACCAGCGCGCAGGCGTCCATCACGCAGGCCACCGCCGCGAGCCAGGACTGGTTGTCGTGCTGGCTGCGGTAATAGGCCAGCATGGGGTAGGACAGGTGGCTTTCCAGCAGCTCCGCCCCCCAGATCTCCCATTCCCGCAGCAGCTCGTCGAGCTTGTCGAGGCCGTCCGCCTCGGCGTGCCGGGCCAGCAGGGTGCCCGCGGTGGGCGGCGACCCGGCGCGTCCGTCGAGCTGGATGACATGCGCTTCCCGCCGGGAGAACAGTTGGGTCAGGACGGGCAGGTAGCCGATGACCACGGCGATGAAGCCGAGGCCGGTGCCGGCTTCGAGCACGGCGACCAGGCGCGCGCCGGCCGTGTGCGGCACCACGTCGCCATAGCCCAGGGTGAAGAAGGTGACGCCGCTCATGTAAAGCTGCTCGGAGAGCGCGGAGGCCGCGCCGCCTGGCGGCGTAGGCGCCTGGAGGGACCATTCGAGCAGCGCAAAGGCGAGGACCAGCGCCGTTGCCCAGGTCGCGAACAGCAGCACCATGGACAGCGCGCCGAACACGCTGAGGAACCGCTCGCGCCGGCCGCCGGCCGGCAAGCGCGCGCCCAGCCTCGACCAGACCGCCCAGAAGGAGCGGAAATACAGCCGCACGAACCGTACGCTGCGCTGCACCCGGCGGGGCAGCAGCATGACCTCGAACGCATCCTGCAGGATGACGAACAGCAGCGCGACGCCGGCCAGCGCCGCGAGGACGGAGGTCAAGGCCCGGCGCCCGACGGCGCGCGTTCCAGCAGGCGGTAGCCGACGCCGGGTTCGGTGATGAGCAGCCGTGCCGCCGGGCCAAGCTTCTGGCGCAGGTGGCCGACATACACCCGGAGGTATTGCACGTCCTCCACATGCGCCGGTCCCCAGACCGTGTTCAGCAGGTGCCGATGGGTCAGCACCTTGCCGGAATGCCGCGCCAGCAGGGCGAGCAGGTCATATTCGCGTGGGCTGAGCTGGACCGGCGCGTCGGACGCGGTCACGACCCGGCGCGCCATGTCCACCACCAAGCCGTCGCCGTGGAACAGCTCGCTCGCTGCCGTGCCGGGGTGGGCGTGGCGCAGCGCGGCGCGGATGCGGGCCAGCAGTTCGTCGAGGCCGAACGGCTTTTCCACGTAGTCGTCCGCGCCGTTGTCGAGCGCCGCAACCTTGCCGGCCTCCCCGTCGCGGGCGGACAGGATCACCACCGGCACCTGGCTCGTCGCGCGGAGCTGCATCAGCGCGTCCTGCCCGTCCATGTCCGGCAGGCCGAGATCCAGCAGGATCAGCGCGGGTGGGCGTGCACGGGCCATCGCGAGGCCGTCCGCGGCGGTGTCGGCGCGCTCCACGGCATAGCCGGACGCTTCCAAGGCTGGGCGCAGGAAACGGTGGATTTGCGGCTCGTCGTCGATGACCAGAATGCGTGTGCGGTGCAAGTCTCAGGAACTCAAATGTTGCACCGCGGATATGGCGGAGAGCCGCAGCACGACAATGGTCCCGGGCGAGCCGTCCCGCGCCGCGTCCGGGCGCGGGCTGACCGCCTGGACCGTGCCGCCCATCGCCTCCATCATGCCGCGGGCGATGGCGAGGCCCAGCCCGGTGCCCGGCGCCGTCCGGTCGCCGCGCCGGGCGCGGTAGAAGCTGTCGAACACATGCGGCAGGTCGTCGGGCGCGATGCCGAGGCCCTCGTCGGAGATTTCGAGCGTGACCTGGCCGCCGCTTGCGTTGCCGCGGATGCGCACGTCGGAGCCGAGCGGCGAGTAGCGCACCGCGTTGTCGAGCACGTTGACCAGCACCTGTTCCAACAGCGCCGGGTCGGCCTGCATCGCCGGCAAGTCGGGCGGCACGTTTACCAAAACGTGCCCGGCGTCCGGCACCCGGGCGATGGCGGCGTCGATGGCGTCGATGGCCTGCACCGGCTGCAACCGTGGCGCCACCTGGCCGCTTTCCAGCCGGGTCAGGTCCATGATGTTGGCGAGGAACCGCGTCATGCGCCCGGCGTCCTCCTTGATGCTGGCGAGCAGGTCGGCGCGGGTCTCCGGCGTCAGGCGGTCCCAGGTCGCCAGCGTCTCCGCGGCCCCGCGTATCCCGGTGAGCGGGGTGCGCAAATCGTGGCTGAGCGAGTTCAGCAGGGCGGTGCGCAGCTTCTGCGTTTCCTCCATGGCGGCGCTGCGGGCGGCCGCGTGGGCGAGCTTGACCCGTTCCAGGGCGACGGCGGCCTGGTCGGCCAGCGTCGCGAGCGTCTGCGCCGCCGTCGGGTCGAACCGTCCGCCTTCCATGAACACGCCGAGCACGCCCAGCAGCCCGCGCGCCGTCCGCATCGGCCGACGGCAGGGTGGCGGTGCCCCGCCCGGCCGCCTCCTGCCGCTCGCTGCACCAGCGCGCGGCGGCCCAGCTTCCGTCGTCGAGCACCGTGGCGGCTCCAGTGGATGACTCCGCGGCGGGCGGCTCGGCGGCGCGGATGGCGAGGTCCGTGCCCTCCCCGGTCAGCACCACCGCGCGCCCGGCGGCTCCGGCGGCCTGCCGGGCGATCTCCGCCATCAGCTCGGGTTCCGTCGTCGGACTGCCCAGGGACCGGCTGAATGCGCCGATGCGGCGGAGGCCCTCGATG
>CAXTUQ010000361.1:0-6517 GCA_964247405.1 uncultured Acetobacteraceae bacterium | reverse complement strand
CTCGTCAGGCTCATAACCTGAAGGTCACAGGTTCAAATCCTGTCCCCGCAACCCAGTCCAGAACTAGAAGCCATCGCTGCTAGACACAGTGTTTCGAAACGGCGTGTTACTTGGCTCCAATCAAAGCGCTCGACAACCAGAGTACGAGCAGTCGAGGCCAGGGTTTGCCGCTGCGACGCATCACTCAGCAACGCCAGTACTGAGGCTGCGAATCCTGGCGCTGTATCGGCTGCGAGATAATCTACACCGTCCCTCACTGCTAGTCCTTCAACGCCCAGCGATGTCGAAACTACCGGACACCCCATTGCCATCGCTTCGAACACCTTGATGCGGGTGCCACTGCCAACCCGAAGCGGAATGGCATAAACATGGGCACGAGCGACATAGGGCCGTATGTCCTCAACAAACCCAGAAAACTCCCAAGCGAAGCCGCGTGTCCGCGCCTCTGCGACCAGGGCGTCGGGTGGGTTCCGACCGACAATAATGGCCCGTGCCTGCGGGCGAGCCTGCAGCACCAACGGCCAGACCTCCCGCATGAGGAAGCTGACGCCTTCAATGTTCGAACGAGAGTCCATGGAGCCGGTGAACACCACAGTGCCCTCGGCGGGCCCGAAAGGCGGCGCCTCATCAGGCGCGTGGAACGCATAATAATCGATGTCCACCCCGGTCTCTACCGGCTCGACATGCTGTAGGCCATAGGCCCCGCGCAAAGCTTCCGCATCACGGGTGGATACCGCAATCACGGTATTGAAGCGGCGCAGGGCTTCGCCCTCGAACCGACGCATCTTGCGGGCCTGATCCCGCCATATCCAGCGCATGGGCCTGTCCACGACCTGAGCATGACGCGAGAAAATCTCCGCCTCCACATTGTGGGTGAATATCAGCGACGGCGCCGCGAGTTGATCGGGCAGCAGCACCGCAGCATGCGGGAAGTCTACCAGCACGACATCAGGCTGCTTCGCCAACTCCTTCGCGACCAATTTCCGTCCGGCAATGGACGCATCCGTCGCGACCGCAACCGGCAGTGTTCCGGCCAATGCCACGGTGCGGCGCAGACGAGACATCGGCGTCTGGGACCAAGATACGAAGCGGTCGCACAACGCCGCAGTCTGTTCCGCGAAGCGCCCGGCGTCGGGCGGGACCGGGGACATCAGCGTAATGTCGAACGCGCCGCCCTTCATGTGGCGCAGCGTGTTCGCGGTGCGGATGCGCCCGCCCTGGTCCAGCGGAAACAGGAAACGGGGCGAGATGAACAGCAGCCGTGGCTTCACCAGCAAAGCCCTTGGTAGCTGACCCCCGGATGGTCCCGAACCTCGGCGAGTCCCGCCAAGTCGAGAACCTTGTGCCCATTCAAAGCCTGGAGCAGCGCCGGGCGGTCAGCGTGGCCGACATGCCCCAAGATCACCATCCCGGCGCCCTCCAAAGCCGCCGCAGGTTCCGGAAACAGCAGCCGCTCCAGATGCGGGATCTCGCGCTCGATGTAGGCGCGGTTGCTGCCGGTGAGCCGCGCGACCTGGACCGAGCGGTCGAAGATGCGCAGGCCGTAGCCGCGGCCCAACAGGCGCTCGGCCAGGATCACGAACGGGCTTTCGCGCAGGTCGTCCGTGCCCTGTTTGAAGGCCAGACCGAACAGCGCGACGGTCTGCCGGCCATGGGCCGCAATCGCCTCGAAGGTCCGCTCGATGATGGCTTGATTGCTGGGCAACACCTGGTTGAGGAACGGCGCGTCAATATTGGCTCGGTCGGCCAGCGCCAGCAGGCTGCGGATGTCTTTGGGCAAGCACGAGCCGCCGAATGCGAAGCCAGGCGTCAGGTAGGCGGGCGAAACGTTCAGCACCCGGTCCTCGCAGAACAACCGGAAGGCCGCCCGGGCATCCACCCCGAGCGACGCGAGGATCGCCCCGCCTTCGTTGGCAAAAGCCAGCTTGACCGCATGATAGGCGTTGGCGAGGTACTTGACCGCCTCCGCCACGCGATACGGCGCGACGTGCACCGCACCCCCAACGCCTGCATAGATCTCACGCAGCACGTCTCCGTCATCGCCCGGCGCTGCGCCGATCAGCGTATAAGGCGGCGCGTGGAAATCGCGGACCGACGAGCCTTCCCGCAGGAACTCAGGGTTGGACAAATAGTGGAAGCCCTCGCCGTGCCGCCTGCCGCTAGCCTGTTCGAGCATCGGGATCACCCGGTCCTCTGCCGTGCCGGGCGGCACCGTGGAGCGCATCACCACGGTGTGCACGCCGGGCTTGCCGCGCAGTTCCCGGCCGATCGAGACCGCCACCTCGTCCACCGCCCGCAGGCTGACGCTGCCATCGGGTCCGCTCGGCGTGCCGACCGAGATGAACGACACCTCGGTGTTCGCCACGGCGTCGGCGATGCTGGTGGTGGCGCGCAGCCGGCCGTTGCCGACGCCTTCGGCAATCAGGCGATCGATCTCGTCCTCCACGATCGGCGACCGCCCGCGTGCGAGCATGGCGACCTTCTCGGGCGCAATGTCCACGCCCACGACCTCATGGCCGAACGCGGCGAGGCACCCGCAGGAGACTGCGCCGACATAGCCGATTCCCAGGACCGATATTCTCATAGGATCGAAACAAACAATATTCTGACGCCGGCAACAAGGGCCTGGCGACGGCCGATCTCGATCAGGATGCGGGAGTCAGCGTCCAGGGCGTGCCAGGCTCGCAGAAGAACGGCAGGCCGTTGGGCGTGCGGACGTTCGGCGCCAAGCCCATTTCGGCCCGCAGCGCGCGGAACAGCGCGCCGTGCGCCACCACCAGCACGGGCGCCGGCCGGGTCAGCGCCCCGTTGACCGCCGCCACCGCGCGGGCGCGCAGCACGTTGAACGGCTCGGCCCCTTCCGGCGTGAACGCGCCGGCCACCCAATCATCGAACCACTCGGCCATCGGTTGGCCTTCCTGCACGCCGAACGCCACCTCCCGCAACTCCTCCTCCACTTCCAAAGGCACGCCGATGCGCTCGCCGACGATAACGGCGGTGTCATAGGCGCGGGACAACGGGCTGGTGACGACCGAGCGTATGCCACGGGTCCGCAGTACCTCCGCGGCGGTGCGGGCCTGGGCAAGACCGACCTCATTCAGCGGCACGTCCACGTTGCCTTGGGACAGGTTGCGCGCATTCCAGTCGGTCTCCCCATGGCGCAGGAACCAAAACGCGCGCGAGGCCAGCATCAGGCTTTGAGGCCTTCCTGCTCGATCATGCGCCGCACGGCCGGGCGGGCCAACATGCCGTCGAAATGCGCGGCGACATTCGGCGGCAGGTCCATGCCCGCGCGCTTGCCCCAAAAGGCAACATAAAACAGGGCGCTGTCGGCGATGCTGTAATCGCCGGCGACCCACTCCTTGCCGGCCAGCGTTTTGTCCATGATGCCGAAGCCCTTGGCGGCCATCTCGCGGCCCTGGGCCTTCACCCTGTCGTGCCCAGCCTCCTCCGGGCTGAAGTTGCTGGGACGGAACTGCCGGGCGAAGCCTTGCATGTGGATGGTCGCGACGCAGTAGTCCATCGCCTCCGCCACGCGCAGTTCGGCCTCCGCCGATTTCGGCAACAGCCCGGCGTCCGGGTTGGTCGCGGCGAGGTAGTGGGCGATCACCGGGAACTCGGTCACCACCGACCCGTCGTCGCGCTGCAGGGTGGGCACCTTGCTCTTGGGGTTCAGCTCGCTGAACGGCGGGCGGTAGTTCTCGCCGCCATGGATGTCGATCTTGCTCAGCTCATACGGCTTGCCGATCTCCTCCATCAGGATGTGGATGCCCATGGAACAGGCGCCTGGCGCGTAGAACAGCTTCATCGCATGTCTCCTTCAATCGAACAGCGAGCTGACCGAACTCTCGTCCGAGATTCGCTGCATGGCCTCGGCGAGGATGGGGGCGATCGAGAACAGCCGGAGGTTGCGGCTTTGCAGCACGGCCTCGGTCGGCAGGATGCTGTCGGTGATCGTCATGCACTCGATGGGGGAGGCCGCGATGCGCTCGGCCGCGTTGCCGGACAGCACGCCGTGCGTGATGTAGGCGCTCGCCGAGCGCGCGCCGTTGCCCATCAGCGCCACGGCCGCGTTGCACAGCGTGCCGCCGCTATCGACGATGTCGTCCACCAGGATGCAGTCCTTGCCGCGCACGTCGCCGATGACGTTCATCACCTCCGACACGCCCGCGCGATCCCGGCGCTTGTCGATGATCGCCAGGTCGCACTTGAGCCGGGTGGCGATGGCCCGCGCGCGCACGACGCCGCCCACGTCCGGCGAGACGATCATGATGTCACGCCCAGTGAAATGGCTGCGGATGTCGCGGGCGAACATCGGCGCGGCGTAAAGGTTGTCCACCGGGATGTCGAAGAATCCCTGGATCTGCCCAGCGTGCAGATCGAGCGTCAGCACCCGGTTGGCGCCGGCCTGCGTGATCAGGTTCGCCACCAGCTTGGCGCTGATCGGCGTGCGCGACCCGGCCTTGCGGTCCTGGCGGGCATAGCCGAAATACGGGATCACGGCGGTGATGCGCCGGGCGGACGCCCGCCGCAGCGCGTCGCAGGTGATCAGTAGCTCCATCATGTGGTCGTTGGCCGGGTAGGACGTGCTCTGGATCACGAACACGTCTTCTCCCCGCACATTCTCGTGGACCTCGACGAAAATCTCCAGATCGGCGAAACGGCGCACCGATGCGTGCGCCACCTTCAGGTGCAACGCGGCGGCCACGGCCTCGGCCAGCGGCCGGTTGCTGTTGCAGGCGAGGATCTTCATAGGGCGGACGTCCCGAAAGTGGGGCAGATTGCAAGCCATGTGGGTTTAGCAACCTGGATGCAGGCTGTCACGACGGGCCGCATGACCTGCTTGGGCCTACTTGGCGGCCCGCGCCCCGCTCGCGTTCAGCACGACATCGCGCACGCCGCCCGCGGCCTCCTGCGCCACCGCGACGGCCACATCGCCCCAGTAGCGGTCCAGCGTGCCCGGCGGGACCTCGTTGAGCTGCACGATCCGGCCGCGCTCCTCGCCCTTGCTGTCCGACACGATCCATTGCAGCTCGATCCGCATCGTGCCTTTGGCGCCGGACGCGGTCTGCACCTGGCCGGCCAGGCTGAAATCGGCGCCGTTGGCCGCGTCCTGGATCACCAGGCCCATGGCGCCGAGCTTGGTGCGCATCTGCAGCGGCAGGCTGCTGTTGCCGTCGCCGGGCGCCCCGGTCACGCCGGTGAAATAAATCCGGGCCGGGCGGTTCAGCAGGCTGTTCGGGTCGCTTTGCCGCCGTGCGGCCTCGATTTGGCTCAGCAAAGAAGCGATGCCGGGCGCCGCCTGAACCGCCGCCGCCTTGAGCACCGCCGGGTCGCCGCCAGCCCAGGCGGCCGCCGAGACCGGCGCGCCTTCGGACACGCCCTGCGGCTCGCCGGAAGGGTTCTGCACGGCATAGCTCGGCACCACCTCGGCGCCGCGCACCTCGGCCGACAGCACGAGTCGCCAATCGCTGCCGTGGCGCGTGCTGGCGGTGGTGGCGGGCACCTCCTCCGTCCGCAGCGCGTCGGCGACGGCGCCCGCCCACGCGTTGGCGCCGGCATCCGGCAGCAGCGACTGCTCGGGCGGAAGGACCGCGAGCCGGGACGGCGGCGGCTGCGCCAGGCGCTCCGCCGTGGCGCCTGGGTGGCCCAGGAAGGGTTGCGGCAGGTCCCCGCACCCGGCCAACGCCAGCAAGGCAGCGAGCCAAAGCCTAGAAAACACAACTCACCAGCCCGACGGCGACGAACATCAGGATGAACAGCAGGAAGTAGGGACCCATGGCCGCGCCTATAGCATGATCGCGGACATCTGGTGCCCGATCGGCCCGCCACCAGCGAGGGTGCGGCGGCGATGGCTGAAGAACTGCTCGGAGTCCGCCAGGGTATCCGCGTCGATCACGACCACCTGGGCAACCCGGCCCAGGCGCATCCGGCAGTACCCGGCCAGGTCGAACAGCCAACGGTCCGGGCGTTCACCGGACGCGAAGAAACCGCCATGGCTGCCGTCATGCGCCAGCACGGCGTCGCGCAGGTCCGGGCCGACCTCGTAGGACGGCTGCCGGATGCAGGGGCCGATGGCGGCGGCGACCGAGGCCGGCCGGGCGCCGAGTCGGACCATGGCCGCGACCGTCGCTTCCAGCACGCCGGCGACCGCGCCGCGCCAGCCCGCGTGCACTGCGCCGACCACCCCGGCCCAGCGGTCCTCCAGCAGAACGGGGGTGCAATCGGCGGTGATGATGCCGAGCGCCACGCCGGGCCGGTCCGTCACCATCGCGTCCGCCTGCGGCCCGGCGCCATACGGCCACGGCGCGTCCACCGTCGCCACGGCGATGCCGTGCACCTGGGTCAGCCCGACCAGGTTCGGCGGCTCGGCCCCCAGCAGCCGCGCCACCCGCGCCCGGTTCTCCCGCACCGCCTCCGGCGCGTCCTGGCCGGACAGGCTGCAATTCAGGCTGGCATACGGCCCCACGCTCACGCCGCCGCGCCGGGTGAAGAAGCCGTGCGGACAGGTCAAGGC
>CAXTUQ010000360.1:3768-6530 GCA_964247405.1 uncultured Acetobacteraceae bacterium | reverse complement strand
GGCCCGGAAGACTTCTGCCCGCCCGAGACGGACGACCTTGCCGCGATCGACGCGGGTGCTGTCGGAGCCAGCCCGGGCTTCTCGGCCGCGCTCCCCCAGTAGGAGACCACACATGGACGTCATCTCCGTCCCGGGGCGCCTTGTGCGTGCCGGGCCGCTTTCGTGTGCAGACCCCTTTCAAACCTATCGGCCTTGCAGCCGCCCTGCGACTCCCCTGGCGCATTGCGCGACCCGGCGCTTCGGCGGCAACGCCGCGTCCTGCTGGCCCTGCCGCACATGGCGCCCCTCGCCGCCTACGTCGCGCGCCTGCGGCGCCCGGGCATCGAGGTGCCGGATTTCGATCCCTTGGACGGCGGCACGGAGGCGCAGGTGCTGTTCCTCATGGAGAAGCCTGGCCCGCAAGCGGCAACCTCCCGAACGGACCGCGAAGACACCGGCTTCATCAGCCGGGACAACAACGGCGAGACCCCCAAGGCGCTGCGCCGCTTCATGCTGGAGGCCGGCCTGCCGCGGGGCGACACGGCCATCTGGAACGTCATCCCATGGTGGAACGGCTCAATCGCCGTCACGGCGGCGGAGCGGGCCGCCGGCCTGAAGGAACTGCCGCACGCTTTGGCCTTGTTGCCCCGGCTGCACACCGCCGTGCTCGTCGGCCGCACCGCAGCGCGGGCGCGCCCGGTGCTGCAGGGGTTGCGCGTGCTGGAAAGCGCCCATCCCAGCCCACAGGTGCGGGCCGGCAATCGTGCTTTATGGGACGCCATCCCGGGCGTGTGGCGGCAGGCGGCCCGGCCCCTGTAATGCCCCGTCAAGCCCGGCGCGGCACCTGCGCCAGCAGCGCCGGCACGAACAGCAGCGTGGTCAGCAGCGTGCAGCCCAGGCTGAGCAGCAGCAGCGCCCCCATGCTGGCCGTGCCGGGATGCCGCGACAGCGCGAGCGAGCCGAAGGCCGTGGCCGTGGTGAGCGCCGAGAACAGCACGGCGCGCGACGTGGCCGAACCCAGGGGATGCGTGCGCCCCGCGCGCCAGTTCATGACGAAGTAGATGTTGAACGACACGCCCACCCCCAGCAGCAGCGGCAGGGCGATGATGTTGGCGAAGTTGAGCGGCAGCGGCAGCAGCACCGCCGCCAGCACCGTTAGCATGGACGACAGCAGCAGCGGCGCCATCACCAGCAGCACGTCCGCCACCCGGCGCAGCGCCACGGCCAGCAGCACCGTGATCGCCAGCAGCGCCCAGATCGCCGCCGCGCGGAACGCGCTCACGATGGTGGCGGCGCTGGCGGTGATGGAGACGGCGGCGCCGGCCGCGTCCGGTGCGACCTCCTGCACCTGCGCCACGAAGCGTTGCAGGCCGTCGGCGACCATGGCGCTCCGCTTCGGCACCGCCTGCAGCCGGGCGCGGCCGTCCGGCAGCACCCAGTCGGCGGCGATGTCGGGCGGAACGTCGGCCTCCGTGACCGGCTTGGCGCCGAGCGCCCGGCGCAGTCGGTCGAGCTGCATCGGCAGGAACCGGGTCAGCGCGGCGTCGGCGGCCAGCAGGACGTGGTCGGGCGCCTGGCCAAGCGCCTTGAGGTCGCCGGCAATCGCCAAAAGCGTGCTGCCCTCCGGCAGCTTGTCCCGCACCCCGTCCAGCTTGGCCGCCGCGGACTGCGCGGCGTCGCGAAGTGCGGCGGCATCCGGGCGCTCGGCGCCCGCATCCACGTCCAGCGTCGGACTCAGCAGCGTCGCCGCGTCGGCGATCAGCGGCAGCTTCTCCGCCTGGTCCTCCGGCACGAAGCTGCGCAGCGTCAGCACGCTGTCCACCAGCGGCAGGGCGCGCAGCCGCTCGGCCATGCTGGCGGCGTCGGCCAAGGACGGTTCCAGCGTCTCGATCGTGTAGGGGTTGGCGACCGGGTCGTCCTCCAAGGCGTGCAGCGTGCGGACCGCCTCGGTCGTGGGGTCCTTGGTATTCAACGGATCGCCGTCGAACACGAGGCGCGGCAGCGACGCGGCGCCGGCAATCGCCAGCATGGTGCAGGTCAGCAGCACCGGCTTGCGGAAGCGCACGATGGGCGCATCGAGCGGGCGCAGCCAGCGGAGGCCGACCTCCACCACCCCCGCCCGCGGCTCGAACAGCAGCAGCAGCGCGGGCAGCACGGTCAAGGTGCAGGCGAACGCGATCAGCATGCCGACGCCGGCGATCAAACCGAGCTGGGCCACGCCCACGAAGCTTGTCGGAGTGAAGGCGAGGAACCCGGCGGCGCTGGCGCAGGCGGCCACCATGACCTGCCGCCCCGCCCGGCGCGCGGTGCGGTCCAGCGCCGCCGGCAGGGTCACGGCCTGCATCTGCTCCTCGCGGAAGCGCACGGAGACCTGGATGCCGAAATCCACCGCGATTCCCACGAACAGCACCGCGAACGCGACCGAGACGAGGTTCAGCGTGCCGACGGCAAGCGTCGCGAACCCCGTGGTCAGCAGCAGGCCCAGCACCAAGGTCAGCAGCACCGGCACGATCAGCCGCCAGCTCCGCAGCGCCAGGAACAGCAGCACCGCGACCAGCGCCACGCTGCCGAGCAGGCCGGCGAGGGCGCCCTGCGCCACCGTCGCGAACTCCTCGTCCTCCAGCGCCACGGAGCCGGTCAGGCGCACGTGGGCGCGTCCACGCTGCACGAACTCCAGCCCGGTCACGGCCCGGCGGACCGCCTGGGTCGCGGCGGCGCCGGGTTCCAGCGCGCCGTAGTCGAGCTTCGGCTGCGTCAGCACGAAGTGGTACTGCCCGGCGAGA
>CAXTUQ010000360.1:0-3758 GCA_964247405.1 uncultured Acetobacteraceae bacterium | reverse complement strand
CAGCTGCTCCCAGGACAACGGCTCCGGCCGGTCCGCCGCCGCCGCGGCCAGGGCGACATGGAAGCCCTTGAGCGCCGGCTCGAACGGCGTGAGGTTCGCCTGGCCGGCCTGCACGCCGTCGGCGATCAGCGACAGCGCGCCGAGCAGGCCGCGCAGGCTTGGGTCGGCGGCGAGCTGGCCCAGGAAGGGCTGCGCGTCAATGGTCTGGTCCAGCAGCGCCGAAAGCTGCGGGCGGCTCAGGAACATCAGGGCGTTGCGTTCCAAGTACGGGGACACGTCGGGCTGGCGGACGCTCTTGAAATGCGTCTTGTCGGCCTGGAGGGCCGCGGCGAGCGAGGCGGCGGTCGCTTCCGCCTCCTCCGGCGTCGCGCCGTCCACCACGGCCACCAGCAGGTTCTCGTTCTGCGGGAACGCGCGCTGCAGTTCCATCCCGTGCTGCCGCCAGGGCAGGCTTTCGGAGAACAGGCGGGAGGTGTCGGTGGAAACCGCCAGCCGGGACCGCGCGAGCCAGACGCAGCCCCCGGCCAGCAACAGCGACAGCAGCAAAACCACCCAGGCATGGCGCACGCACGACCCGATCCAGCGGGCCAGGATTTCTGACATGGCTTAGGCCCGCATCTTGGGTCGGGCCGCCAGCTCGTCCAAACCCAACTCGTCCAAACACAGTCCGGCCATGCCCGGCCCCTCCTCGGATTTGGCCGCGCTCCGGGCCTGTCGCCGCCAGCCTATAATCCGCCTGCCGGCCGCAGGCCAGCCGACGCCCGCCGGGTGCGCGGCTGAGCGCCTTGCTCGCCCCCTACTCGCCCCGCGGGTCGAAGGCGTGGCGCAGCCCGTCGCCGAGCAGGTTCACCGCGATCACCGACAGGAAGATCAGCAGGCCCGGCAGCACCGCCAGCATCGGCGCCGTCGTCACCAGCTCCTGCGCGTTGTTCAGCATGTTGCCCCAGGACGGCGTGGGCGGCACGATGCCGAAGCCGAGGAAGCTGAGCACGCTCTCGAACAGGATGACGCGCCCCACGGTGAGGGTGAGCGCCACGATCAACGGGCTGGCCACGTTGGGCAGCACATGCGTGAGGATGGCATAGCCGGCCCGCGCCCCGCTGACCCGGGCGGCGCGGATGTAGTCGGCTTCGCGCACCGAGAGCGTCGCCGCGCGCACGATGCGGGCCACGCCGGTCCAATCGACGATGGAGATGATCACCACCACCCGCCAGAACCCGGCCGCGCCCGAATGCGCGAACTCCGGCGAGAAGCCCAGTTTGGTCAGGTCGAGCGCCCCCAGCACGATCAAGAGCGGCAGCAGCGGCAGCGCGATCATGCCGTCGGTGAAGCGCATCAGCAGCGCATCGAGCCGCCCGCCGAAGTAGCCCGCCGCCACCCCGATGGCGGTGCCCAGCAAGGCGCCGAACACGGTGGCGATCAGGCCCACCAAGAGCGAGATTTGCCCCCCCACCATCAACCGCACCAACTCGTCCCGCCCGGCGTCGTCCGTGCCCAGCGGATGCGCGGCGCTCGGCGGGTCGAAGCGGGACAGCAGGTCCGTGGTGGTGGTGTCCACGCCGAGCCACCACTGCACCGGCCAGGCAGCCAAGCAGAACAGCACGACCAGCAGCAGCAGGGCAAGCGCCGCCATCCCCGTTCGGTGCCGCCGGAAGCGGCGCAGCCGGAGACGCCAAGGACTCTGCGGCGCTTCGACCGCGGACGGAGGCGAAACCGGGAGCTGGATGTTCATCCGACCGAGATCCGCGGGTCGAGCCAGCCGTAAGCGAGGTCGGCGAGGAGGTTGCTGATCAGGGTCACGAGCGTCGCGAACAACAGGCCGCTGAGCGCCAGGTTGTAGTCATTGCCCAAGATGGCGTCGTAGATCATCTTCCCCATGCCGGGCTGCGCAAACATGGTCTCGGTGATCAGCGCGCCGCCGAACAGGCCGCCGAAGCTCAGGGCCATCACCGTGACTACGGGGATCAGCGCCGGGCGCAGCGCGTGGATCAGCACGATGCGGCCCTCCCCCGCGCCCTTGGCCCGGGCGGTGCGGACGTGGTCCATGCGCAGCGCGTCCACCATGGCCGCGCGCACGTAGCGCACGAACTGGCCGATGATCGACAGGGCCAGCGTCGTCACCGGCAGGACCATGTGCCAGAACGTGTCTTTCCAGGAGCCGTCGCCCACGCCGCTCGCGGGCAGCGCGTGCAGGTTGACGGCGAACACCAGGATCAGCACGAGCGCCAGCCAAAACACCGGCACCGACACCCCGGCCAGCGCCACCGTGCTGATCGCCCCGTCGATCCAGCCGCCGGGCCGCAGCGCCGCGAGCACGCCGAGCAGCAGGGACAGCACGACGGCAATGGTGAAGCCGCCCAGCATCAGCTTGCATGTCTGCCACAGCGCCGGCAGCAGCACCTCCAGCACCGGGCGGGCATGCACGCGGCTGAACCCCAGGTCGCCGCGCAGCGCGTCCCACAGCCAGCGGGCGTAGCGGAGCAGCAACGGCTGATCGAGGCCGTAGATGGCGCGGAGGCGCGCGGCGGCCTCCGGCGTCATGCCGGGGTTGCTCGCCATCATCAGGTCGATGGGGTCGCCCGGCATCAGGCCGATCAGGCCGTAGATCACGAACGACATCACCAGCAGGACGAGCACGGCCTGGGCGGTCCGGCGGAGGAGGAAGCGGGCCACGGCTCAGTCCGCGAAGTGGCAAGCGCTCAGCACCTTGCGCCGGCCCGGCGCCGGGCCGAGCAAGGGGGGCTGGACGCGGCAAACGGCCTGGACCTTGGGGCAGCGCGGATGGAACACGCAGCCCGGCGGCGGCGCCATCGGGCTGGGCATCTCCCCGCGCAGCGCCGAGCCGCGGGCGCGGCGGCGGCCGATGCGCGGGGCGGCGTCCAGCAGGGCGCGAGTGTAGGGATGGCTCGGCCGGGCGAACAGGTCGGCGCGCGGCGCCAACTCCACGAGGCGGCCCAAGTAGAGCACGGCGACGCGGTCGGCCAGGTGGTTCACCACGGCCAGGTCGTGCGAGATGAACAAGTAGGCCAAGCCGTGCGCGCGCTGCAGGTCGCGCAGCAGGTTCAGCACCTGGCTGCCGATGCTCACGTCGAGCGCCGACAGCGGCTCGTCCGCCACCACCAGTTCCGGCTCGGGCGCAAGCGCCCGGGCGATGGCGATTCGCTGGCGCTGGCCACCGGAGAACTCGTGCGGGTAGCGGTTGAGCGCGTCGGGCGGCAGGCCCACCTGGGCGGCCAGTTCCCCCGCACGCCGCCGCTGCTCCGCCGCCGGGCGGCGGGCGATACGCAGCGGCTCCGCGATGATGGCGGACACCGGCATCCGCGGGTCCAGTGCGCCGAACGGGTCCTGGAACACCACCTGGATCGCCTGGCCCGCGTAGCGCACTGCCCCCTGCGTCGGCACGCGCAGCCCGGCGACGACGTGGCCCAGCGTGGTCTTGCCGCTGCCGCTCTCGCCGACCAGCGCCAAGGTCTCGCCGGGCTGGATGTCGAAACTCACGTCCTCCACGGCGCGCAGCACGCGCGACTTGGCAAACAGCCCGCCGCCCTGCGGGAAGTGGACTGACACGCGCTCGACCGAGAGCAGGCTCACTGGCCCACCTTGAAGCACGCCGCCCATTGGCCCGGCGCGTGCTCCTCCAATGCCGGCTCCGCGGCGCGGCACCCGGCGTCGCCGCGCGGGCAGCGGGAGGCGAAGCGGCAGCCCGGCTCGGCGCGGCCGAGGTCCGGCACGCCGCCGGGGATCACCGGCAGATGGTC
>CAXTUQ010000359.1:0-6540 GCA_964247405.1 uncultured Acetobacteraceae bacterium | reverse complement strand
GCGGGACGGGGCGTTGCTGGGAACCTCAAACATGCGCAGGAAACGTGGTCCCGTCAGGATTTTCTCCGAAGTGGGCAGTCCCGCCTGCGGCGCTGTTCCTGCGACGCAGAAGGAGAACTCAACGCTGCCGTAATGAGGAAAGAGCTCGAGATCTCTACTGCGAAGGACCAGAGGCCTCGGACGTTCCATGATCCACTCCGCAGTGGCTCCGGAAATGCTCGGGACGGCGTCCTTTCCGGTCTGCAAGCGAATCGGCGGGGCCGGTCGAACGATGGTGGTGATCTGGTTGAGCGGTTCGAAATTGCGCAACATGACGACGACATTGAATGCGTCAATCGCCCAGACCAGCGCCATGACCCTGCTGCCCGGCTTGAGAACGATGCCGGTGATCGTCTCGAAGTTGATCTTGACCTGGTCAGCCGCCCACCATTGAAAGAACGCGCTGCATTCGACGCTTTGATCGCCGTTGGCTTGCACGATGAGGCTTTGTTTGGTCCCCGTCTGCGGGAGTGACGAATTCAGATAGCGACGGGCGCCGTCCAAGCCGATCCAGGTGCTGCACGTATAGACGCTTTTGCTGCCCGGCGCCCCGCGGTCGTCGTCATGCGGTGGCAACGACGGTTCGGGCACGGCCCATTCGCCGAACACCAGCACGAACTGCTGTCCCCCGTTCGGCACGATCGATGCGCCGGACCAATTGGCGCTGGTCGCAATCCGGGTTCCTTCAAGCAACGTTGGGTAGATGGGTGGCGGCGAGATCAGGAATGCTTCCTCCGACATCACCTTGGGATCGACGAAAACGAGCGGCCGTTCGAAAAGCCGGAGCCACGCTTGAAGCAGCGCGGGCTGCCGCTGCCGATCCGGCCGGCGCGGGATGCCATACGTGTCGAGCTTCTCGGGCGAAGCATCCTGCGGGTCGAAATCTGGAGGCGGAAACGGGAACTCGGTTGGCCGCCGTCTGCGCCCGGTCGGCATCACTGGCGCTTTCTGGGCTTCGGCAGCCACCTGTTCAGGTCCACTCGGCCCTCGCATCCTCGATGATCTCTTTATAGGCCGCGATGCCCTGCAGCCGGGGACGGATGGCGTCGGCCAGCGCCCGTCCGCCGTCGGAGTCCGATGGGTAGTGCAGGCCGGCGATCTCCCGGTTGCGCGCGATGCGCCAGGCCAACGCTTTCAGGTCGATCGCCATCGCGGCGCTCTGCGGCGCGTTCTTCAGAATGTCGTTGAGGACGAGTTCAATGAGGTGCGCCTCGGTCGCGTGGCCGCTCGGGTAAGATGGGTGTCCGGGAACTGGAACGGGGGGGAGCAGCGCCGGGCACGCCTGCGATGGGCGGGGCCGAGGCCGGTAGCCCGGGTAGCCGCTCTTCTTGTTTGGGGGCGCACCTGCCTTGAAGTGCAGGACAGTAAACGTGGCCACGATGCTCGCCATGTCCAGCAAGCGGCAGGTGAGCGGGTAGCCGGTTGCGCGGACATTCAGCAGGCCCAGGAAATAGCTGGCGAACTCCTCATGTTGGGCGACGATTTCTCCAAGCGCGTCGGCGCGCTCGTCCCGCGCAGCGACAACAAGCATCTGGATCTCATCGCGAAGATTGGCGTCCGTATCGATCCACGGGGCGACGGCGATCTTTCTCCAATTGGTGGCGACATATTGGCTGAGCGCGTTCCAGGCGCGCCACTCGCCGGTCCAGGCGCGGTCCGGAAATGCATGGATTGGAACGATTTGGCCGGCGATGGCAGCGCCAGGCGGCTCGTCCACCGTGACGAACGGCAGGTCCACGCGGTCGGGCAGCACTGCCAACCCGCTGCGGCCGCCCACCGCGCCGACGCCGCCTGCATTGCCGGCGTTCCCCGCATTGCCGGCATTCCCAGCATTACCGGCCATAGCGCGCGTTCCCTGCCCCGCAGCAATTGGCGACCGTCTCGACCGTTCAGCAAACCAATCAGCAAGGCCCAGGCTTGGAGGCCGGATCAGTCCGGCAAGCCGGCACGGCGAAGCCGATCTACAAACGTGTCAGCCACACGACCCTTCAATGGAGTGTAGGCACGGAAAAATCCTAATTGGAAGCTTGGATTTGCGGCGAGGATGCGTTGCGCCACGGCGCGTGCCTCCTCGATCTGGTCGGCAGCGACCAGGCTTGCAGCGAGGCAGCGGAGGTTGGAGGCCTGCCCGCCATGATTGGCCGCCAAGCGTCCCCAGGTGATGGCCTCCTCGTAGTTGTCGGCCAGGTAATGCGCTTGCGACAGGGCGTGCTCATGCCATGGTCCCGCCTCGGGTCCGATCGGCGATAATCGGACCGCCTTGCGCGCCCGCTCCAGGGCGGATGCCACGTCGCCCATGATGCCGCAGGTGAAGCTGCCGAACGTCCAGGCCAGCGCGCAACTCGGACCGAGCGCTACCGCGCGGTCCAACGCCTCAAGAGCCGCGTCGTGGTTCTTTCCGAGATACCCCGTCAAATGCCCGGCAATCGCGAGCGCCAGGGCGTTGCTCCCGTCCCGCTCCAACGCCCGTCGTGCGGCTTCGAAAGCGGCCAGGCGTTCGGCATGGTCGTCGTGCGACCATCCCTGCGCGATCCGAAGGAGATGCAGGTAGGCCAAATGCGAGAGCGTCGTGGAGGAGGCTGGGTCAAGCACAATGGCCCGCTTGAGCAATTCCTCCGCCCTGGTCAGGGCGCGGCGATCCCTCCGGTAGAGGTTGTCAAGCGCTCGGAGCACAAGGTCGTAAGCGGTGATCGTGTCTTCGTCCTTGGACAGCGCCCGGTGGAGCTCACGCTCGCGCAGGTGAGGGGCGATTGAGCCGGCCGTGCGGACTGAGATGCTGTCCTGCATCTCGAAGATGTTGGAGACCGCACCATCGAACCGGTCGGCCCAGACCGTCTGCCGCGTCGCAGCATCATCCAATTCGACTGCGATGCGTATCTCCCGGCCCGCTCGGCGCACGCTGCCGTGCAGCACGTACTGCACGTCCAGTTCGCGGCCGATCCGAGGCAGATCAGGCACGCTCCGTCCGTAGCTCAACGTCGAGCTGCGGGAAACGACGATCAGGTGTTGCAGGCTTCCAAGAACGCGGATGATGTCGTCCACCATCCCGCTTGCGAAATAGGTGTCGCTTCCGCCGCTGCGGAGCGTGTGGAACGGCAGCACCGCAAGCGAGGGGCGACGATCCGCGATGTCGGCGGCCTCGCCATGGGGGCGCGGCGTGGCGGCCGGCCGACCCGAGGCATCGCTCACCGGCAGCAACTCGTAAACGGCGACTGGCTCCCTGATGTTCTTGAGACGGTGTTCCCCGGTGAAAACGTAATCCCCAGGGACAGCGGTCCTGACCTGGTCATAGACAACGGCTGACATGCAGATCCCGCCGGGCTTTCCGAGCTGTTCGAGCCGCGCCGCAAGGTTGACCGTGTTCCCACCTGTGCGATCACCCTCGACGATGATCTCGCCCGAATTGATGCCGATGCGGTAGCTGATCCGGCGCCCTGGCGGCAGCCGGGCGTTGCGGCGGGCCGCCTTGTTCTGAATGCGCAGCGCACATTTCAGTGCTTCCACCGCGCTCGGAAACTCGGCGACCAACCCGTCCCCGGCGAAAGCGAAGATGCGGCCGCGCGACCGTTCGACATCGCCTGTGACGCGGGCGAGGTCCGCGCCCACCCGGCGGTGGGTGTCCTCCTCGTTTTGTCCCATCAGTGCGCTGTAGCCTAGGATGTCCGCGGCGAGGACGGCAGCAAGGCGCCGCTCGATTTTGAGCCGGCGCCGGATTTCGGTTGGCTTCGTGCGATAATCCTTGGCGCCCATGTCACCTCGACCCAAGTCGGACCCGAGTCGTCTGCATATCTATTTGCGCTCTCCTCGGGAAGAGGGCAAATCCACTGTATAGGTTTCCAAAATGCCAGCCCGCACGTTGCAATAATTCCTTCCTAGCGCCCTATCCAACGTCAACTGTATTTCGAGAGAACACCGCTAAGATTGTTCCACCATATCTCGAGTCAATTCCACCAGGAACGCCGGAGCAGCCCTGGTTTTCTCATCCGTGTGACTTGCGTCACAAACATAATGGCGAACGAGGCCTGAATCGGCATCGCGAGCAGATCGCAGGTCAACGTCCAAGCAGTCAAAAGGCTTGAGTCGCCGGCTTTTCTGTCGAGCATAGTGGGATGAGGACAATTTTCGGAGACCCTGATTATGTCAAAAGTCCATCCGATAATCCAGCAAGGTGTCCTTATTCCTGATATTGTTCAGTTTGACGCTACAATTCTGGCAATCATCCAGCAATGAAACTGGAGCAACGTCTTGCTAGGCGATGGAAAACAGCAGAATACGAGAGAGTCGACCTGTAAAAAGCAGCTCGCTCTGCAGTCGAAGCTGTTCAGATTTACTTCAGAACCAAGTGGATCGTGTAGGACGGCTATCTGTGACTGCTCGTGTTGTCAGTACGCCAAACTTCATCCCCAGATCAAATTCCAGTCTGCAAATCAGGCCCGGCCTCGACGGCTGCACGCAGCGCGGACGGGTCGTCCAGCACGAAGGCGGCCCGCGTACGGCGCAGCAGCCCGGCGCGGGTCAGGGAAGCCAGCTCGCGTGACACCGTCTCACGCCGGGCGCCGACACGGGCCGCCAGCTCCTCATGCGTGGGCGGAGGGCTGACGATGCGCGTGCCGTCCGGCCGGGGACGGCTGAGCCGGAGCAACTCGGCCGCGAGCCGCAGCCGCGTGGGCAGGGCCGTGTGCTCCAGTAGCCGTTGATTTTGTCCGCGAATGCGCGCCGTCAACAATCGCATCAGGTGCAGGCCGACGCTTCGCGCGGTGAAGGCAAGATCAAGGAAGGCCGCGGCCGGCACGACGCACAGGCGCGTGCGGACCAGCGCCTCCACCCGGGCGGAGCGGGGCGCGTCGTCGATGGCCGACATCTCTCCCACCAGGTCGCCCGCCACGAAGTCGCCCAGGATTTGAGTATGCTCCCCGTCCGCCGTGCGTATGAGGACCCGCACGCTGCCCTGCACGACGAAGAACACGTCCGTCGTGGCGTCCTCGAAATCGACCACAGTGTCGTTCGGCCTGGCGTCGATCCACCGTGCACGGGCGACAAGCCGGCTCAGCGCGTCCGGAGGCGCCCCGGCCAGGAAAGCAAGCCGGGCCAAGGCGTGTACCGGGTCGACAGGGGACGTCGCCATTGCCGGAAGCTAAGCCAACCGGGTTTTTTAATCACGAGCGATGACTGGGAATGCCCGATGTCCTCTCGTCAATTGTTGACGACATTGCTCCGTGTTCGCATTCCATCAGACGATGCCGGACGGTGGCGCGCCTGGACCCGGCGATGGAAGGCAATGTGACGGAGCGCACGTTCGCGCTTCAGGGCACCCTGTAAGTTGTCCGTGGTCGTTGCAGCGGTGATTGGGACCCGAAATCCAGGGCGCCGCTAGCCAGGCCGTCAACCTAGGAGAGCCATCATGACGATGACAAGGACTATGTTCGCCACCATCGCTCTTGCCTTGAGCGTGTCGGCTGGCGGGGCGTTCGCAGGCGAGGGCAACGGTGATCCGTTCCCGTTCCAAGCCGATGCCCAGACCACCACGCGTCCGGCGTTCATGGCCGACACCGGGTCGTCTGCATACCCAGAGCCGAGAGGCAACAGCATTCGGCCTTCTTCCCTGGCGCAGCTCGAGCCGGCGTTCGGCAGCGAGGCTCCTATCCAGACGGCTCTTTCGCTGCCGCGTGGCGCGGGCAAAGGCACGGTCGCCTATGCACAGATGCAGAGCTTGAACCGCTCCTTGACCGCCCGTTCGGAGCGCGGGCGCTACCTGGAGGTCGGCAACACCCGGCCCAGGAGCTGAGCAACGTTGAGGGGCCGCACAGCGGGGCTGACCGATGTCCTGCATTTGGTAGTTTAGTTGGCGCTCGGCGACGCCGCTGTGCCTGTGACTTGATCGAGCAAGGGACTGGCTTGGGAGCCGTCATCCACGTCTTTGGGGGGCAGCGTGGAGGCCACGATCTGGCCGGTGCCGGCCCCCCGCCCTTCGGTTGCCGCACATTCACGTATCGTCATCCCACGCTTGTCAGCATGGAACCTCCGTCCGATTCGAACGCTTCGGCATCGGACAGCAGGGAGCGCGGCGATGAGCGACACGGACAAGAAGCATGAGCAGGCATTGGATCTGACGGAGCAGGCGTTGGAGGCGATGGACAAGGGCGATGAGCACCAGGCCGACCGCCTGATCGACAAGGCGAAGAAGCTTGACCCCTCGGCGCCTGCAGAGGTCGTGAAGGATCTTGGGGAGGGCTGACCGCCTCCCTTGCCCCGAAATCCTGCCGTGCGCGGCGATGGATGGCGGTGCGCCCTGATAGGGGCTGAGCCGCTGTCCCTCTTTTTGCCAAGCCATGGCAGCAACCCCGCTAACCAGTGTCCGCTGTTGTCGGCAGTCAAAATCTTTCGAGGAACGTGCCGATGGACATGGTGATCACGCGGTTGTTCGACACCTACGAGCATGCGACGGAGGCGGTGTCCGATCTGGAAGCGAGCGGCGTTCCACACAACGCCATTAGCCTGATC
>CAXTUQ010000358.1:0-6549 GCA_964247405.1 uncultured Acetobacteraceae bacterium | reverse complement strand
CCCATCGGACTGCGCAACTGGGCACATGCGTCCTAATCAAAGGGATTTGGTATTACGGGTGGTGGGCATGGCGGATGATCTCACGATGCCGCCCCCTACTCCTCCTCATCCAAAAAGAACTGATCAGCCTCCTCGTCATACGAATACAGCTCGGCGTAGCGGCCCCAGTTGATGGCGGTTGACAGCGTTTCCTCGGCGTAGTCCGGCGACATGAAGTCCTCCAACTCATCGCGGAAGCGCACCGCGGCGGCGCGGTGGTTCGGGCGTTCGTCCAGCACCCGGCGGATCTGCGCCACCAGCGGCACGTTGGCCCGCAGCGCTTCCCCGAAGATCTGCTTGCGGGCGTCGGTGTCGGCCTCCACGAACACCCGGCCGCGATCCAGGAGGCGCATGTCGCCCTCCTCCAGCACGCCCAGGCCCAGAAGCTGCAGCGCCTCCCCCATCGGCAGCAGGTCGTCCAACTCAAGCTGCAGCGATCCTGCCAGCGCCGGCAGGTCGGCGCGTCCGCGGTAGGGCGGCGCCGCCACGGTTTCGACCAAGCCCGCGAGCAGGTTGGTGGAGACCGGGTGCAACTGCATCGCCATGGTCGGCGCAGGCGCGGCCGCGGTGCGCAGCGCCGGCGCGCGCCGGGTCATCAGGGCGTAGATGTCATCGACCATCTGCCGGAACGCCGGGTCGTGCCGGTTGCGCGGGTGCGGGAACGGCACGCGCAGCTCGCTCGCGACCCGGCCAGGGTTGGAGCTGAACACCAGGATGCGGTCGCACATCAGCACCGCTTCCTCGATGTTGTGCGTGACCATCAGCAGGGACTTTACCGGCAGCTTGCCCTCGCTCCACAGGTCGATCAGGTCGGTGCGCAGCGTTTCCGCCGTCAGCACGTCGAGCGCGCTGAACGGCTCGTCCATCAGCAGCAGGTCCGGATGCACCACGAGCGCGCGGGCCAGGCCGACGCGCTGCCGCATCCCGCCCGACAGCTCCTTGGGATAGGCGCTCTCGTAGCCGCCCAGCCCGATCAGGTCGATGGCGGCCTCCGCCCGCTCCTCCCGGTCGGCCCGCGACACGCCGAGCGCCTCCAGCCCGAGTTCCACGTTCTCCTGCACCGTGAGCCACGGGAACAGCGCGAAGCTTTGGAACACCATGGCGACGCCAGCCGCCGGGCCGTGCAGCGCCTGGCCGTGCCACAGGACCTCCCCGGCGGTGGGCGCCAAAAGGCCTGCGATGATGCGCAGCAGGGTGGACTTGCCGGACCCCGACCGGCCCAGCAATCCCACGATCTCCCCGCTGCGCAGCGACACATCGACGTTGTCGAGCACCACCAAATCGGCGTTGCTGTCCTTGTGGTAGGACTGGCGGACGCCGCGCACCCGCAGCAGGTCTTCGGCCGCAAGGGTCTGGTCCATGGGCAGGCTCCTGTCAGAGGGTCAGGCGTCGGCTGGCGTAGCCATACAGCGGACGCCAAAGCAAGCGGTTGAAGGCGACGACGAAGCCGGACATCACCGCGACGCCCAGCACCACCTTGGCGGTGGCGCCATCCGCCGTCGCCTGAGCGATGTAGGCGCCCAGGCCGTGCGCCACCAGCCTCGTGTTGCCCCAGCTCGCGACCTCCGCCACGATGGCGGCGTTCCACGAGCCGCCGGACGCCGTGATGGCGCCGGTCACGTAGTACGGGAACACCCCCGGCAGGATCACCCGGCGCCACCACAGCCAGCCGCCGACCCGGAAGTTGCGCGCGGCCTCCTGCAAATCGCCGGGAAAGGCGCTGGCGCCGGCGATCACGTTGAACAGGATGTACCATTGCGTGCCCAGGATCATCAGCGGCGTCAGCCAGATATCCGGGCTGCCCCCGAAACGCACGATCAGCACGACGAAGATCGGGAAGAACAGGTTGGCCGGGAACGCCGCCAGGAACTGCGCCACCGGCTGCGCCCGCCGCCCCCATTTCGGCCGCAGCCCCAGCCACACGCCGATCGGCACCCACAGCAAGGTCGCCAGCGTCATCAGCACCACGACCCGCACCAGGGTCAGCAGCCCGAGCCGCAACGCCTCGAACAGATCCGACCAGGCGAGCGAGGCGGAGGCGTAGCTCACGATCTGCCAGATCGCCAGCACCAGCCCGGCCGCCAGAACAACCAGGAACGCCGCGTCGCCCGCGTGGGACGCCGCCCGGGCGGTTGACCTCTGCGCCCCGGTGCCGAACGACAGCCGCAGGCCGCCGAACGCATCGAACACCGAGCCGACCGCGCCGGATGCCGCGCGCAGCAGCCGGGTGCGGCGGAGCAGCTTGAGCACCCAAGGGTCCTCGGCCTCCTCGGACGCCGTCATCTCGAAGCGGAACTTGGACGACCAGGCCACCAATGGGCGGAACAGCAACTGGTCATAGGCCAGGATCACGACCAGCATGGCGAAGATCGCGTACAGCACGGCGCGGATGTCCCGCTGCTCCAACGCCAGCGCCACGTAGCTGCCGATGCCGGGCAGCTTCCAGGTGGCGTCGCCCACGCTCACCGCCTCGCTCGCCACCACGAAGAACCAGCCGCCCGACATGGACATCATGGTGTTCCACACCAGGCCCGGCATGGCGAACGGCACCTCCAGCCGCCAGAAGCGTTGCCAGGCGGTCAGGCGGTAGCTGCGGGTGGCCTCGTCCAGGTCGGCCGGCACGGTCTTAAGCGATTGATACAGGCTGAACGCCATGTTCCAGGCCTGGCTGGTGAAGATGGCGAAGATGGCCGCAAGCTCCGCGCCCAGCACCCGGCCGGGGAACAGGCTCATGAAGAACACGACGGTGAACGACAGGAAACCGAGGATCGGCACGGATTGCAGGATGTCGAGGATGGGCACGAGGATCAGCCCGGCCCGCCGGCTCTTGGCCGCCCAGGTCGCATAGGTGAAGGTGAACAGCAGCGAGCATACCAGCGCCGCGAACATTCGCAGCGTCGTGCGGACCGCGTAGCCCGGCAGGTTCAGCGGATCGAGCGCGATGGCCGTCGCTTCCGGCGCGTCGAGCGGCGCCATGGTCCCGCGCGCCACGCCCGCTACGTAGATCAGCGCGCCGAAGATGCAGACGCCGGCGACGATGTCGAACAGGTTGGGCAAGCGCCGGACGGACGCGAAGGCGGGAAACGCGGTGCTGGGCATGAAGGCCATCCTGCCGGGAATGGACGCCTGTTACGCCCTTCGGGACGAGGTGTCAGCACGCCGGGGCGCTTCGTCTTCGCGGCACCCTTCAGGCCAGCACGGCGGCCCAGTTCCGCAACCCGAGATTCCGGATCAGTCCGGGCACCTCGTCGGCCGGAGCCGGCCGGCTCAGCAGGTAGCCCTGGACTTCGCTGCACCCCTCCCCGCGCACGCGGTCCAGTTGCGCCAGCGTCTCCACCCCCTCGGCCGTGGTGCGCATGCCGAGGTTGCTGCCGAGGCTGGTGATCGCCTGGACGATAGCCTGGGCATTGCCGCCCGAGCTGCCCCGCGCCGTCAGGTCGCGGACAAACGACTGGTCGATCTTGATCTTGTCGAAGGGGAAGCTCCGGAGGTAGCTGAGCGACGAGAACCCGGTGCCGAAGTCGTCCATCGAGATGCGCAGGCCGAGTGCCCGCAACTGGTGCAGCGTGGCGAGCGTCGCGTCGCTGTCGGCCATGAGCACGGACTCCGTGATCTCCAGTTCCAGCCTCGCCGCGGCCAGGCCGGATCGCGCCAGCGCCTTTTGAACTGCCGAAACCAGGTCCGGGCTGCGGAACTGGATGGGGGAAACGTTGACGGCAACCTTCACGTTGTCCGGCCAGGTTGCCGCCTCCGCGCAGGCTTGGCCCAGCGCCCACTCGCCGATGGGGATGATCAGGCCGGTATCCTCCGCCACCGGGATGAACGCGCCGGGGGACACGCGGCCGGCGGGATGGTTCCAGCGGATCAGAGACTCGAAACCGCAGACGCGGTTCTCTTTCAGGTCGAACAGCGGCTGGTACAGCAGCTCGAATTCCTGGTTGGCAAGGGCCGCGCGCAGGTCGGTTTCCATGGTGCGCCGGGCCTGCTGCCGGGCGTCCATCTCCGGCTCGAAGAAGCAAACCGTGCCGCGGCCGTCCTGCTTCGCCCGGTTGAGCGCCAGGTCGGCCTTGCGCAGCAGGGCGTCAACCGCCGTGCCATCGGCCGGGGCCATGACGATGCCGATGCAGGTGCCGATCACCACCTCCTGCCCATCGATGGCATAGGGGGCGCTGACCGCCTCGCTCACCCGGCGGGCGGCTTCGGCGGCGTCTTCCGGCCGCTGCAGCCCGGACGCCATGACCGCGAACTCGTCCGCGCCGAGCCTCGCAGCGGTCTCCGTCCTGCGCAGGCAGTTGGACATGCGGTCCGCCACCTCCCGCAGCACCTGGTCCCCTGCGGGGAAGCCCAGCGTCTCGTTGACCGCCTTGAAATGGTCGAGGTCGATGAACAGGACAGCAAACGCGCCGCCTTGCTCCAGCCCGGCGATGGCCGCCTCCATCGTCTGCCGCAGCACGGCCCGGTTCGGCAACCCGGTCAGCGCGTCGTGCCGCGCCATGTGGGAGACTTTCTCCTCCGCCCGCACGCGGTCCGTGATGTTCTCATAGGTCGTGACCCAGCCGCCATCGGCCATCGGCTGGTGCACGAGCGAGATCACCCGGCCCAGCCCCATTTCCAGGACCTGCCTGTAGGGCACGCCTTGGGCGATCCGCGCCACGCGGTCCCCATGCAAGAGGTCCGCCTCCACCGGCGTGAAGGCGCCGGCGTCGGCGCACATGCTGAACAAGGCCTGGAAGGGCGTGCCCATCGCCGGCATCGCGGGCCATAGCTGGAACATCTCGCAGAACCGCCTGTTGATCAGCCGCAGCCGCCGCTCCCCATCGAACATGCACAGCCCCTGGGCCATGTTGTTCAACGCGGCGTCCAGCCGGGTGTTGGCAAGCTCCAGCGCCGCCTCATGCTGCTTGCGGGCCGTGATGTCGCTGCAGATGGCGACAAAGCCGCCGTCCCGGGTGCGGCTGCGACTGATGCGCAGCCACCGGCCATCAGGCAAGCAGGTCTCCCCGGCGCTGTCCGCGGCGCTCATCAACGCGCACAGCGGCGCGCTGTCCGCAAGCGGGGCGGACAACGGCTCCGCCGAACCGTCCCGCAGCAGGCCGAGATACTCGCCCATGCGGGTGTTGGCGACCGCCACCGCGCCCGAGCTGTCCACAACCATCACCCCTTCGCTCGACCCTTCGATGGCATCGGTCAGGCGAGCCTGGGCCGACCGGCGCCGCGCGACCTCCCGCGCCATCATCGCCGCGATGTTGGCCCGCATCACCGCCATCGCCGCCAGCAGCGCCCCCAGCTCGTCGCTGCCGCCGACCGGGACATGCGTGTCGAGCTGGCCTGCCGCGATCCGGCCCGCCGCGGCGGAGGCGGCGGCGACGGGACCGATGATGCGCCGGGCGAGCAGGACGGCAACGATGACGCCCAGGAGCACCGCAACCATCGTGCCGAGCAGCGCGAACGACTTGGCCTCCGCCACCTTTTCCCGCGCGCGCTGCCGGAAGCGGAAGCCGTCGCCCGCGGCATAGTTGATCAGCAGATCCAAGCGCTCGTTCACCACCCGGGCGAGCGCGTCCACGTGGGCGTTGCCGACCACCACGTCCGCGCCGAGGTCCAGCCCCGCGGCCGCGCGCCAGTCGGCGATGGCGGCGGCGGCGTCGGCCGCTGCCCGCGCGGCTTGCAGCGACAGGCTGCGCTGGCCCGCGATGGCCAGGTCATCGTCGAGCGACCGCGACAGGTCGTCCACCTGCGCCGACAGGCTGGCATGGTCCGACGACGCGATCCCATAAGCCAGGCGGGCCGTTGCGGCCTCGATGCCCGTGAAGTCCGCCGAGGCCGCGCGCGCGTAGCTGATCGACATCAAGGCGCCGTCGAACGTCTGCTCCGTCAAGCGGCCGACCACGGCGATGCTGAAGACGGCATAGGCGCCAAGGCTGGCCGTGATGCCGCCCATGCAAAGGAAAGCCAACAAAATCTTGCATCGGATGGTCAAGCGCAAGCCGGGCCACGCAGCGCCGAGTGCTGAATGCGCCCTGGCCAAAACGCCGGGGCAGGAGACCGAGATCGACATTGCAGCAGCTTGCCTATGACATCTTACCGAAATCTTACAGCCCGGCCTCGGGCCTCTGCCCAACCAAACATAATGCACGAGCTTAACGAATCGTTGTTAAATTAGCATCATTCTCCAACCGTGGCCAATCAGGCCCCGGGCGACGTGCTGCGAGGTCAAGGCGGGTTTCATGCTGGGATCAATCAATCGGCTCATCCTTGGGTTGGGCTGGGCCGTCCTGCTCGCCTGCTCGCCGGCCCGGGCGCAGGACTCGATGCCGGAACGCGGCAAGCTGATCGCAACCGCCGGACTGATCCAGATCGAGGGCGCGGGCGGCGGCGGGCTGGCACCCTGGGCGCTCATCACCGGCTACGGCACGCGGGACTCCGTGGGCGCCAACGTGCACGGCACCGTGGTGCGGGTGACGAACTTCACCCTGTCCACGCTGGGCGCGGCGGTCGGGCTGTATGACC
>CAXTUQ010000357.1:0-6571 GCA_964247405.1 uncultured Acetobacteraceae bacterium | reverse complement strand
ACGCCGTTTCTGCCCACGGTCCTGCCGCCGCAGCTTTTCATCGGGTCGGCGCCGGTCAACTGCGTGGCGGTGCCGGCCGGGTCCAGCGTGCTTGCGGCCACTGCCGGCCGTGACGCCTACTTCGTGGACGGCACCGCGGCCGGGCTGCAATCGGACACGCTGACCGGATTCGGCGGCGACGACGCGGTGGTGCTCTGGGGCTTCCGGGCCGGCATCTCGACGTTCACCTGGTCGAACGACAGTGCCACCGGCCGCACCCTGCGCACCGACATCCCCGGCACCGGCACTGCTTCCACCAGCCTGAGCTTTGCCGGCCGGACCGCCAGCGACACCGACCGCTTCGCCATCAGCTTCGGACGGTTCAACGGGCTTGATTTCCTCTCGATCATGTCGCCGCCCTGAGTCGTGTCGCAGCCCTGGCAGGCCTTGGCCTTCTCTCCGGGGACGGCCATGATGCCGACCGGGCATTGCGGGGAGACGCTTGATGGACCTACGTGAAATCGCCTCCGGCCTGCGCTTCCCGGAAGGGCCGGTCGCCATGCCGGACGGCTCCGTGGTTCTGGTGGAGATCGAGCGTGGCTGCCTCACGCGCGTGCAGCCGGACGGCGCGAAGCAAGTGGTGGCGCAGCTTGGCGGCGGGCCGAACGGGGCGGCGATCGGGCCAGACGGCCGGTGCTACGTCTGCAACAACGGCGGCTTCAAGTGGGTGGATGACGAGACCGGGTTGCGCCCGGTCCTGCAAGCGGACGATTACAGCGGCGGGCGGATCGAACGGGTGGACCTCCTCACCGGGGCATTCGAAACGCTGTACGCGGCGAACGACCAGGCGCCGCTGCGCGGCCCGAACGACCTGGTGTTCGACCGGCAGGGCGGGTTCTACTTCACCGACCTCGGCAAGGGCCGCGCGCGGGAGCTGGACCGCGGCGCCGTTTACTATGCCCGGGCCGACGGGAGCCTGATCCGCGAGGTGGCGTTCCCCATGCTCACGCCCAACGGCGTCGGCCTGTCGCCGGACGGCGGCACCCTGTATGTGGCAGAGACCGAGCCGGCCCGGCTGTGGGCCTTCGACCTAGCCGGGCCGGGCGAGATCCGGCGGCAGCCCTGGCCCTCCCCGCATGGCGGACGGCTCGTCACCGGCAGCGCCAACTTCCAGCGGTTCGACAGCCTGGCGGTGGACCGCGCGGGCAACATCTGCGTCGCCACGCTGGTTCATGGCGGCATCTCGATCATCTCGCCAGACGGCGCCTCGGTCCGGCACGTGCCGATGCCGGAGCGCTGGGTGACCAACATCTGCTTCGGCGGCGCGGACCTGCGCACCGCCTATGTCACCCTGTCCTCCACCGGGCGGCTGGTGGCGTGCGCGTGGGAAGAGGCCGGCACGCCGCTGGCCTACCTGAACGCCTGATTGGCGGGCTGGTCAGCGCCGGCCGCCGCATCTCCCGAAGCGTCAGACGACCGAAAAGCCCACCGGGCGCTCCAGGAGCTGCTGCCGGGCTTGCGCGGCGCAGGCCTGGAGCGCGGCGATGAGTTCGGCCGGCTGGGCGTCGTTGCCGTGCTCGGCGAGCGCACGCTCCATATGCTTCAACACCCGCTCGTCGTGCCCGGCGCCGTCGCGCACCGCCAGGACCGACGCGGTCAGGCCGGCGGCTGCCGGGTTGGACAGATGGCAGCGCGCCGCCGCCCATTGGGCAAACAGCTTGTCGCGCCGCGCCGTCACGAGGAAACGGAACTCCTCGTCATGCGCGAACTTTGCCTCGAACGCCCGTTCGCGATCTTCAAAGGTGAGCATCGGCGCCTCCTGAGTGCTCTCTGAGTTCTCTCTCAGTTCTCTGGCGCGTCAGGCGCAGGCTTGGACGCTTGGCGCGCCGGGCATCATGTTATCAGGACCCGCACCCGTTAAAACAGCAATTTCGCCGCCACGACGCAGAGGATCGCGGCCAGCGTGCCGCGGATGGCAGAGGCGGAAACCCGCGCCGCAAGCAGGCCGCCGAGGATGACGCCCGGCACCGACCCCGACAGCAGCGACCCGAGCAAGCGCCAATCGACCGCGCCGAGCAGCCAATATCCGGCGCCGGCCAGCAGGGTCAGCGGCACGGCATGGGCGATGTCGGACCCAACGATCCGCGCAATCCGCATGCGGGGGTAGAGCAGGGCCAGGACGCTGACCCCCAAGGCCCCGGCACCGACCGAGGAGAGCGTCACCAAGATCCCCAGGACGCAGCCGGCGACAACCGTCAGCGCGGTTTGCTTGCCGGGTCCGATGCGGTCGCCGTAGGCGCTGGCCAGTTGAATGACCTGCCTTTGGAACAGCACCAGCAGGGCCGCCAAAAGGATCGCCACCGCGAGCACCGGGGTCACGATCTCGGACAGCGCCGCGGCCCGCAGGTCGAACTGGTGCAGCGTCGCGATGGTCAGCGCCGCCATGGGCAGGCTGCCGGAGGCGAGAAGCCCGGTGATCCGCCAGTCGATCGTGTGGGTGCGGGCATGCACCGCGACGCCGACCGTCTTGGTGCAGGCGGCGAACAGCAGGTCCGTGCCGACCGCGGTCGCCGCGTGCACCCCGAACAGCAGGATCAGCAGCGGCGTCATCAGCGAGCCGCCGCCCACGCCGGTCAGGCCCACCAGCGCGCCGACGCAGAAGCCGGAGAGGCTGTAGATTGGGTCGATCATCCCGGTTTTCCCCTGGTTTCTGCCCGCATCGGCCTGGCGCGCGTGGCTTGACCCACGCCTCCGGTTGTTTCGCACGTTGCCAGCGGGATATGGAACTGTCGCATCCGTGATGTTCCAACGCTGTTTCGGAACGGGCGATGCCCATTCGATGCGCTTATACAGGCTGGCATCCTGGCGCTTGGGCAGTCAGGCCGGTGCAGTGGCGATGGCGTGGGAGTCTGTCCCGCCCCGCGGCGCTTCCAAATGCTGCTGCAACGAAGCGTCAATTGAATGTGTTGAAGTCAGAACAACACGAAGCGGCGGGCAAGATGACGCCGCACATCCGTGCGTTGCAATCTTATGAATTAGACGTTACGCGTGGGTTTTTTTGCCTTGCGGGCGTACAATTCAGGCTAATGTCCTGGTGACAGCTTCTACAAGCGAGAGATGCAATGCGCGGTGCAGTGATCGGCAACGAGTTGAGGCGCGGCTGCTCGTCGAAGCTCGCGAGTTTGGGATGCTTACTTGTCCTTCGTTAACGCAGGGGAGTTGATGTCGGACAGTTATGATGGCCAGCCCAGCCATTTTCGCGTGCTGGCCGAACATTTCTCCGCGTTCGCAAGTCTGTCGGCTGCGGAGATGAAGCTGCTGGGCGACCTGGCGGAGGCCGCGCGTTACCACCCGCCCTACCGGGATCTCTACGTGGCGGGCACGTCGCCCTCGCCGCCGCGCATGATCGTCGCAGGGTGGGCCTGCCAGTATCGCCTGCTGCCCGACGGACACCGCCAGATCGTCAGCCTCAAGCTGCCCGGCGACCTGATCTGGCCGCTGATGCCGATTCGGCTGCCGTCGTCTTGCGCCGTCGCGGCGCTGACCGAACTCGAAACCGTCAGCGCCCAGCCGCTCGTGGACGCCGCTGCCGCCGCCGACCCGGCGCATCCTGGCCTGGCGCACGCCATCCGCGTCATGGCGCACCTGCACGACATGCTGCTTTATGACCAGATCGTGCGCCTGGGCCGGCAGACCGCGTGCGGACGGTTCGCGCATCTGATGCTGGAATTGCGTGAGCGCCTGGACCGCGTGGGCTTGGCGGACGGCGACAGCTTTGCCATGCCGCTGACCCAGGACGTGCTGGCCGACGTGCTCGGCTTCAGCGTCGTCCATGTCAACCGCACCGTGCAGCAACTGCGGCGGGAGCAGTTGCTGGACATACGGAACGGCACGGTCACGCTGACGCAGCCTGCGGCGCTGGAGGAACTGGCGGGATGGGCGCCGCTGTCCGGAGCGCCCACAGGGTTGAAACCGCCGAGGCACCCCGGCCGCAGGACGTAGCGGGCGACCCGCTGCGGTTTGGCGTGCCCCCGGCGGCGATCAAGGCCTGGGTTATGGCAACCATCCGGCCGGCACGGCGGCGTTAAATCCGGGGCGGGCTGCCCACCTGCCGCTGCAGCGCACGCAGCTTTTCCAGGTTGTCCCGCACCAGAGCCGTGCCGTCACGCATGAGCGTCGCGAACTGCGGGCTTACCGCACCCTCATCGGTCATGCCGCCCTGCATCCGGAGCAGTTCCTCGTGGCTGGCGATTTGGTCCCCGACGTAGGTGCGGTCGAAGTCCAAGCCCTGCTGGAGCCGCATATGCCCGAGACGCACGCGCAGATCCGTGCGAAGGACGCGCGGCGGCGTGATGGACGCTGCCGCGGCGATGGGCGCCAGGCGCGCGGCGAACTCGTTGGCCTGGCTGGTGAGCTGATCCGAGATCGCCTTCACGGCGGGCGACTGCGCCTGCGTCTTGGCCAGCGCGCCTTCCTGACGGTCGAACTCGATGATCTGGTAGGCATCGGAGGTGAACTGCACCTCCGTCGGGTTGACGCTGACGTCGCTGGAGGTGGGCTTGGCATTCTGGTTGGTGCAGGCGGCGAGCAGCAGGAACGCCGCGGCGGCTGTCAGGCGTGTGGTCGTCTTTATCGTGTGCATGTTTCCGTTCCCTACTGCGGACGGGCGCGAACGCCCTGCCGCTTCAAGCGCGATCAGAATACATAGACGACACGGAGCGTCGTCCCGAAGTCCTGCTTGAACCCGCCGACGGATTTGACGTCATGGTTGAGTTCGAGCAGCGTTTGGAGCCGCGGCGTGAGGAACAGGGCGGCGGCGGCACGCAGGCGCTGCTCCTCCGTCTTGCTGCCGTCGAAGAATCCGTTCACCTGCTGCGAGCCGCCGAAGATGCCTTCATAACCGATCGAGGTGGTGAAACCCGGGCTCCAGCGCCAGTTGGCCCAGACCTGCGCGCGGTAGGTCGGGTCCTGGCTGAGCCGCCGGTTGCCGGGAATGTAGTCGCTGTTGTCGCCGTAGATTTGCGTGTCGAAGCTGACGTCAACGGCGAGGTTTTCGGTGATGCCCTGGGACAGGCCGATCTGGATGTCGCCGCGCCAGCGGTTGTCGCCGACGTTGATGGGGGAGCGCCGGTCATAGGTGCCGGTCGGCGGGTAGATGAAGCCCGTCAGGTTGACGTTGGTCTTGGTCGCCGTGTTCACATAGGGCCAGATGAACGCCGAAAGCTGGAGGTTCTGCGCCCCGAAGGCGCTTCCAAGCCTTTGCCCATCGATGTGGGCGGCCGATTCCGAGCCGAAGGGCTGGAGGATCTGGAAGCCAGCCGGATGTCCCCCGATGTCGACGAAATGGACATAGCGGGCCACGCCAACGTTGATCTCGACGCCGGAGTCCTTGATCGTGTTGCCCCGGGCGACGTTGTACTCGGTGTTATGGCCGTAGATGTAGTAGCCGATGGCCAGGTTGGTGCCGGCGGGCAGCGGCACGAACTCGAAGGGTTCGATTTCCTGCGCTTTGACCTTTGTTATGGAACCCATTGTCAACGAGAGGCAGACCAGGCCACACAGCCCAAGCTGCGAGAGCCACTGAGCCAAGGCAAACTCTTTGATGCGCACTTATTGTACTCCCCCCTTTGATCAAGCTGGCGTTAGGTTGATCCGGTCGTCAACGGTCCAACTTTTCATGCCTCGCAGCCCCCGAATGGTTACGGAAACGATGCAAGGTTTTCGCAATTTTCGTTCGGGAAAATTCGGATGCAAATACGATTCCTGCAAATGTAATCTGCTATAGCAGCGATTTGTTTTTCCAAGTGATGCGATACAGCCACGCTCCGCGGCGGGCCGTCCCGCCCGGAGTGATCGAAGCCGCCTGGCGCAGCCGATGCGCCGCTCCCTCGATCAAGCGGCAGCACGGTGATTCCGGTGGTTTTGCAAACCCGTTTGCGGCACCATGGCGGGTACTCTCCTCGATTTGCGACGTGAGCATGAGACTCGTGAACGCTTTGGCCTTTGGCTTGGCGCTGTTGCTGGCGGCGCCGGCGTATGCCGAGAATCCCGGCACGGCCGACCCCGGCCTGCTGCTCGGCGCGATCCGGACGTTCGGTGCGGAGGACGCGGCTCGGCTGGCCTGCGGGCGGGACGCGGTGGTCTGGGCCGACCGCTACGAGGGGTTCGCCTACCATCCCAGCGAATCCAAGTACGGCAAGACGGCCACGGGCTCCTATGCCTGCGGACAGGACGCGGCAGCCGGCAACTACTGGGACACCGATCCCCGCAGCAGCATGACCGGCCATCCCGGCCGAAGCTTTCCATACACGCCGATCTTCGTGGGGTCCTGAACCTGCCGGGCCTGCTGGCATCGGCGCGCGCAGCGCGCGACGCGGGCGAGGCCGACCATGCGCTGGCCCTGGCCCAAAAGGCGCGGGCGCAGGCGCCAGACGCGCCGGAGCCGGCGTTCCTGCTGTGCTCGCTGCTGCTGGCCCGGCGCGACCCGGCGGCGAACGCATTGCTCGGCACGCTTTCGGCCTTTGCCGGCTTCGCGCCGGGCTGGGAGGAGTTAGGTCACGCCTTGGTGGCGCAGCAGCCGGCGGCAGCGCAG
>CAXTUQ010000356.1:0-6584 GCA_964247405.1 uncultured Acetobacteraceae bacterium | reverse complement strand
GGCCCGTGACACGGGGCTGCTCGACACCCGCTCGGCGCTGGTCATCATCTACGCGTTGGCCAACCTGCCCATCGTGGTCTGGATGCTGTTCACCTTCTACAAGGAAGTCCCGAAGGACATCCTGGAGGCGGGCCGGATGGACGGCGCGCGGACGGCGAGCGAGGTTTGGCATCTTCTGCTCCCGTTGACGTTGCCGGGCATCGCTTCCACCGGGCTGCTTTCGCTGATCCTGTGCTGGAACGAGGCGTTCTGGAGCCTGAACCTGACCACCTCCGCGGCGGCGCCGCTGACCGCCTTCATCGCTTCCTTCTCCAGCCCCGAGGGGCTGTTCTTCGCCAAACTGTCCGCGGCCTCGACCATGGCGGTGGCGCCCATCCTGGTGTTCGGCTGGTTCAGCCAGCGCCAGCTTGTGCGCGGCCTCACCTTCGGCGCCGTGAAGTAGGAGTTCTCCCATGGCAACGCTGACCCTACGCGATCTGCGCAAAAGCTACGGCCCGGCCGACGTGATCAAGGGCATCAACCTCGATGTGCTGGAGCGCGAGTTCGTGGTGTTCGTCGGCCCGTCCGGCTGCGGCAAATCGACCTTGCTGCGCATGATTGCAGGGCTGGAGGACATCACCTCCGGCGAACTGCAGATCGACGGCAAGCGGGTCAACGACGTGGGGCCGGCGGACCGCGGGCTGGCGATGGTGTTCCAGTCCTACGCGCTGTATCCGCACATGACGGTGCGGCAGAACATGGGGTTCGCCCTGCGCCTGGCGCGCGTGCCAAAGGCCGAGCGCAACCGCAAGGTGGACGAGGCCGCGCGCATCCTGCAACTCGGTCCCTACTTGGACCGGCGGCCCAAGGACCTGTCCGGCGGGCAGCGGCAGCGCGTCGCCATCGGCCGCTCCATCGTGCGGGACCCCAAGGTGTTCCTGTTCGACGAGCCGCTGTCCAACCTCGACGCCGCGCTGCGCGGGCAGATGCGGATGGAACTGCTGCGGCTGCATGAGGACTTGAACGCCACGATGATCTACGTCACGCACGACCAGGTCGAGGCGATGACGATGGCCGACAAGATCGTGGTGCTGCAGGCCGGGCTGGTCGAGCAGGTCGGCTCGCCGCTGGAGCTGTACCATCACCCGACCAACCTGTTCGTCGCCGGGTTCATCGGCTCGCCGCGGATGAACCTGATGCCGGCCCAGGTGGTCGAGGCGAGCGGGTCCGGCGTGACCGTGGCCCTGCCGTCGGGTGGCCAGGTGACGGTGCCGGCCTCGGCCGGCGCCGCGCGGGCGGGCGACACCGTCACGCTGGGCGTGCGGCCCGAGGGCCTGCACCTCAATCCGGCCGGCCCGGTCTCGGGCGAGGTGACGCTGGTCGAGCGGCTCGGCGGCCTGACGCTGCTGCACGTCACCGCGGCTGGAGGCCAGGCGCTGACGGTGCAGATCGAGGGCAGCGCCTCCACACGGGCGCACGAGGCCGTGCGCCTGTCGATCGACACCGCGGCCTGCCACCTGTTCGACAAGAGCGGCCAGGCCATGTCGCGGTTGGAACGGCATCCGTTGGCCGCTTGAGGGCCGCCCGGCTGCGCCGCGGGCTTGGCGCCCGATGCCTCATGACACTGGGCGCACGACATGGAATGCGGTTCCGGTGTTGGCAGCCACGCCGCTCGGGTTGCTCCAGGGGATCGTCCTGACCGCGGCGGCGCTGCCGGCCCATTGGTCCATAACCTGGATGCCGTGCTCGTTCTGCCCCAGGTAGATCGCCGCGTGGCTGCTGCCGTCCGTCGCGTTCGCGTAGCGGTTGGCGGTGTTGAACGTCGCGATCGCGGTGCCGGGCCGCAGGTCCGTGTTGCCCCGCACTGGCGGGCCGCATTTCCAGTTCCGTGTTGGGCCGATGCCTGGGTCTGCCGCTTGGACCAGGGCAACGCATTGGCCGGAGCCGGTGGAGCGCCCGAGATACTGGGCGAAGTCCGCCGCCACGAGGTCGCCGGCGGTGCCCAGCCTTGCTGCCGCTCGCGGCCCTGCCGCCGCCCCGCCGCCCTGTGTCGTTTGCTGGCTAGGACCTGGCATTGCGGCCATGGACGCGGCGGCGAGCGCGGCGAATGATCCGGCGGCGGCGTTGGGTGCCCTGGGGCCGCCAGGCAGCAGGCGTACCTGAGCCGGCGGGTTCCGCAAGATGAGACCGAGTTGGATCAAGCCCACCCCCAAAGCTGCTTCCAAGCCGGAGCGTAGCGCACACGGGTTGCGAAACCGTTAATCGGATGGGCCGGTTGGCCTCAGCCCGGCGGGCGGACCTGGAACTGGTTCCATTCGCTTGCGGCATAGTGCCCAAGGTTGCGGCCGACGGCATAAACGCGCCAGGCATAACGACCGGGAACCCGATCCAGCGTCGCAAGCGTCGCGGTCTCGTCCAGGTAGGTCGCGAACACCTCCCGCGGCTCGATGGGATCGAGCGCCAGCAACTGGACGAAGAAGCGCACCGGAACCGGCTGTGCCGGGTTGACCCAGACCAACTCCACCACGCCCGCGGTGCCCGGGGGGTTGGCCACAGCGGGGATCACATCCCCATCCGCCGGCGCGACCGGCTGCGCCGCCTCGATCGGATGGGCAGCGTCCGCCGGCGCCGGAGGACGCTGCCGGGCCTCTCCTCCGGTGCGGCGCAGCGCGGCCAACCTTTCTGCCGCCGCCGGCAGGTCGGTGGCTGCGGCACGGAACCATGCCTCCGCTTGGTCGGGGTTGCGCGGCACGCCATCGCCCGCCGCATAGAGCTGGCCCAGGGTGTATTGAGCACGGCGGTTGCCGTGGGCAGCCGCACGGCCATACCATAGCGCCGCCTCTGCCGTATTGCGCGGCACGCCATCGCCGGTGTCGCACATCGCGGCCACGTTGAACTCTGCCGCCGGAGAGCCAGAGGCCGCCGCGCGCCGATACCAGCCGTAGGCGGTTGCCGGGTCGCGCGGCATACCTTGACCGAGGTCGTAAAGGGTGCCCAGGCTCAGTTGCGCCGCGAGATCACCGGCTTCGGCCTGTGCCGTCCAGAGCCGGCGTGCCACGTCGTAGTGCTTGGCTTCATACGCCCGCTGTGCCTCGTCGGGATTGGTTGGCGCGGGTGCAGCCCCTGTTACGAAAAGCAGCAGCACCGGCAAAACCCTTCTGAGCAATATTCTCCCTGTCAATCCCTTGCGTCCTGACGCCAGGCTTCAGCGCCAGGTGATCTCGACCCGCCTGTTTTGCGGTTCGGGCACGCCGCGCTGCGCCGGAACTGCCGGGTTCGTCTCGCCCTTGGCCAGGATCTCCGTCCGCTCGGCGGGAATGCCGCGCGCGATCATGCCACGTACCACGGCTGTCGCACGGCGCTGCGAAAGGAGCAGGTTCTCGGCTGGCTGACCCACGGCGTCGGTGCTTCCGCTCACGGTCATGATGATGGGCCGCCCTTCCCGGTAAAGCCGTGAGGCCTGGTCCAGCGTCGCCTGGTTGCGGGCATCAAGCGTCGAGGACCCGGTGCCGAACAGGAGAACGAGCTTGCCCGCCGGCTCCGCGCCTTGCGCGGCTCCGCCGGGTGCGGGCGCCGTCACGGGAGCTGGCGCCAGGGAGGGCTGCGGGTCCGCTTGCTGGGCCACCGCAATGCCGGCGGGACTGGCCAGAACCAAAGTTCCGAGAAGACAGGCTTTCATCGACACGCGCATCATGAACTTTTCCCAGAACGTGGCAAGCACATCTTGTCAGTGGCAGGCCTACCAGAATTATAGGTGCAGCCGCGATTAAAAAGGGGAAAGAACGCCTATTTGGCTAAATTTTTTAGTTGCCGGTCCGTGGCTCAGCGGGTTGGGCTGGCCGTATGGGTTGCCAGCACCGCGTCGCTTGCGGAGTCCACCTCCTGCAAGCGGACCTCGTATCCCCAAAGCGATGCGAGTTGGCGCAAAGTGGCCTCCGCATCCTTCTTCGCCAGGAGCTGGCCCGGCACGGTGCGGTGCTCCAGCAGCAACCGCCGGTCGCCGAACAGGTCCACGTCGACCACCTGGATGTCCGCGTCACCCAGACCGGGATCATAGGACCGCGCCAGGCTGCGGCGGATCGAGCGGTAGCCCTCGTCGTCATGGATCGCATCGACCAGCAGCGTCGGCTCGGTCGTATCGTCCATCAGGCGGAACATGCGGAAATCGCGCATGACCTTGGGAGACAGGAACTGCAGCACGAAGCTCTCGTCGCGGTAGTTCGCCCAGGCGTGGCGGAGCGTGCCCAGCGCCTCGCCGTTGCCGGCCCAATCCGGGAACCAGTCGCGGTCCTCCGCCGTGGGTTCGTCGCAGATGCGGGCGATGTCGGTCATCATGGCGTAGCCGAGCGCATAGGGGTTGAACCCCGGGCCGCCCGCCGGATGGTCGAAGCCCGGCTGCATGATGACGTTGCTGGTGGAGTGCAGCACTTCCAAGAAGGCGGCGTCGTCGATCTGCCCGGTCTCATGCAGCCGGGTCATGATGCGCTGGTGCACCCAGGTGGCGCAGCCCTCGTTCATCAGCTTCACCTGGGGCTGCGGGTAGAAGTACTGCGCGATCAGCCGCACGATGCGGATGATCTCCCGTTCCCAAGCTTGCAGCCGCGGCGAGGATTTCTCCAGGAAATAGAGCAAATTCTCCTCGGGCAAGCCGAGCCGCCGCCGCCGTTCCGCCAGCTTGTCCACGCCTGGCGCCGACTTCGTGCCGGGCACCGTGCGCCACAGGTCGTCGAACACGCGCTCATCGTATTCCTGGCGCTCCCGCTCGCGCTTCTGCTCGGTCTTGAGGTTCATCGGACGGCTGCCGCCATGGCGGTGCACGCCGTGGCGCGACAGGCTGTGCGCCGCGTCCAGCACGCGCTCCACCGCGACGGTGCCGTAGCGGTCCTCGCACCCGGCGACGTAGCTGCGGGCGAAGCCGAGATAGTCGAGGATCGCCGACGCCTCCGTCCACTGCCGGAACAGGTGGTTGTTGCGGAAGAAGTGGTTGTGGCCGAACGCCGCATGGGCGATCACCAGCGCCTGCATCGTCGCGCTGTTCTCCTCCATCAGGTAGGAGATGCACGGGTTGGAGTTGATCACCACCTCGTAGGCGAGGCTGGTGTAGCCACGCCGGTAGCTGCTCTCGTGCTGCAGGAAGCGCTTGCCGTAGGACCAGTGCCGGTAGGTCAGCGGCATGCCGTGCGCGGTGTACACGTCGAGCATCTGCTCCGACGTGATGACCTCGATGCGGTTGGCGTAGAGTTCGAGGCCAAGCTCATCAAGGGCGATGCGCTCGATGGCGTCGTAGGACCGGCGCAGCGTCTCGAAGTTCCAGTCCGTGCCGGTGTAGAGCAGGGGGGAGTCCATCAGGCCGGCACCTTTCGCCCGAACAGTTCACGGAACACCGGGAAGATGTCCCGCCGCTCCGCCACCCGGCGCATCGCGAACTTGGGCGCCCGCTGCGCCAGCGGGGCGTAGCCACGCCACAGGTCGGTTTCGCCCCGGATGATCGCCGCAGACATCGAGACCTCGATGTAGGCGAAGTGCTGCACCACCGGCAGGATGTCGGCTTCCAGCATCGCCACCGCGCGCTGCGTGTCACTGCCGGAATTGTCGCCGTCCGACGCCTGCGCCGCGTAGATGTTCCAGGAGCCGGACGGGTAGCGCTCCCGCTGGATGCGGGTGAGTTCGGTGAGCGCTGTGGACACCACGGTGCCGCCCGTGCGCGGGTCGGTGAAGAAGACCTCCTCCGTCACCTCTTCCGCTACCTCGGTATGGCGGATGAACACCAGGTCCACGCGCTTGTAGCGGCGTTCCAGGAAGACGTGCAGCAGCAGGAAGAACCGCTTGGCCAAGTCCTTCATGCTTTCCGACATGGAGCCGGACACGTCCATCAGACAGAACATCACCGCCCGGGTCGAGGGCTTCGGCACCTGGGTGTAGCGCCGGTAACGCATGTCGATGGGATCGACCCACGGCACGCGCGCCAGGCGGCGGAGCGCCACCTCCAGTTCGCCGCGCAGGGTCCGCAGGCGGTCGGCGTCCTCTCCGCTCGCTTCCAGGCGCGCGATCTCCGCCTCAAGCTCGCGCACCTCGGGCGGCTTGGGCCGGCGCAGGCCGATCCGCCGGGCCAGCGATTGACGCATGGAACGGGACATATCGACCTGCGACGGGGTGCCATCGACGCTGATGCCGGCGCGCACCGGCGCCATCGTCTCCGTCGCGACCACCTGGCTCTTGACCAGGTCGGGCAGTTCCAAGTCCTCGAAGAACAGGTCGAGGAACTCGTCGCGGGTCAGCACGAAGCGGAAGCCGTCCTGCGCTTCCCCGCCGCCCTGGCCGGCCCCGTTGCCGCTGCCGCTCCCGCCGCCGCGAGGGCGGGCCAGACGGTCGCCGGTCGAGAACTCCTTGTTGCCCGACAGCACCACCTGGCGTTCGCCGCTGGTGAACACGGTGTGGAAGGAGGGTTCATGCAGCACGTCGGAGGGGATGGTCACCGCCTCCCCGTGCCCGGTTTCCCGCAGCGTGCCTTGGGCGACGGCCGCTCGGGCGGCCCGCGCGACCTCCCCCCGCGCCCGGGCCAGCACGCGCTGCCGGTTCTCCAGGTTCTTGCCGTGCGGGTTGGG
>CAXTUQ010000355.1:0-6595 GCA_964247405.1 uncultured Acetobacteraceae bacterium | reverse complement strand
CCAGGAACCACCCGCCGAACTCGCTGTCCGGCTGGTCATACAGCGTCCGCGGCGCGGCGCACTGCGACAAGACGCCGGCCTGCATCAGCGCGATCTGGTCGGCCAGCGTCATCGCTTCCGTCTGGTCGTGCGTCACATACACGACCGTCTGCCGCATCCGCCGGCGGAACTCCTTGAACGCGCGGATGAGCTGCAGCTTCGCGTGCACCTCGACGTTGGTGGTCGGCTCGTCGAACAGCACCACGTCGCAGCGCCGGGCGATGGCGCGGCCGACCGCGACCTTCTGCCGCGCGCCCATGTCGAGGCCGCCGATCCACTCGCCCCGCTGCGCCGAAAGGTCCAGCACGTCCAGCACCTCGTCCACCCGGGCGCGGCGCTCGGCGGGGGACAGGCCGCGGTCGCGGGCGAGCGGCAAGCCGATGTTCTCGGCGACCGTCAGCGTCCGGTACATGACGGGATACTGGAACACCATGGCGACGCCGCGCTGCCGGGCGGAGAGCCGGGTCACGTCGCGCCTGCCGAAGCGGATGCGCCCGGCGGTCGGCGTTTCCAGCCCGGCGATCATCCGCATCAGCGTCGTCTTGCCGCAGCCGGAAGGGCCGAGCAGGCACGTGACCGTCCCCTCCGCGAAGGTCATGCTCACGTCGCTGACCGCGGCGGCGGCGCCGAAGCGGCGGGTCAGGCCGTCCAGGCGGATGTCAGGCATGAGCCGCTTCCGCCGCCAGCGCCTCGCCGACGCGCAGGCCGGTGGCCGTGCTGAACAGCGCCGCCGTGCCGGGCCGGAGCACGTAGGCGAAGCGGCTGCCGAGGTCGAGCGACGCCGCCTGTGCGGCCGGAAGCAGCGTCACCAGGCTTTGCCCGGCGACGGTGAAGTACACGACGCACTCCGCGCCGAGGTCCTCGATCAGCGTCACCTCGCCCACACCGTCCGCCTCGGCGTCTCGGGACGGCGCCAGGTGCTCCGGCCGGATCGCCACCAGGACCGGCCCGGCCGCGACGCGCCCCGGCAGCGGGAAGCTGGCCGCCGCGGTCGTGCAACGCCCGTCGGCGACGTGGCCCGGCAGCACGTTGCAGCGGGGGAAGCCGATCATCTCGGCGACCCGGACGTGCGCCGGTTGCAGATAGACCGACGCCGCCGGCCCGGCCTGGATCAATCGCCCGGCGTCGAGCACGGCCAAGTCCTGCGCCATCGTCAGCGCCTCCAGGCTGTCCGACGTGGCATAGAGAAAGGCCGCATTCAGCGCCCGGCGCATCTCCTTCAGGTCGTCCATCAGCCGCTCCCGCAGCTTGAAGTCGAGGCCGACCAAGGGGTCGTCGAGGATGAAGATGTCGGCGTTCTTCAGGATGCCGCGGGCGATGGCGGCGCGCTGCTTCTCGCCGCCGCTGAGCTGCGCCGGGCGCTTTTGCAGGAGTGCTCCGATGCGCAGCAGGTCCGCCGCCTCCGCCACGCGCCGGGCGATCTCGGGCCGGGCGACGCCTTGCAAGACCAGCGGGTAGGCGATGTTGTCGAACACGCTGAGGTGCGGGAACAGCGCGAAGGACTGCGGCACGTAGCCGAGCGTGCGTTCCGCCGCCGGCGCCGCCGTGATGTCGCGCCCGTCGAACAGGATGCGCCCGGCATCCGGCGCCTCAAGCCCGGCCAGCAGGCGGAACAGCACCGACTTGCCGCTGCGGGGCGGGCCGCACAGCACGGTGAAGCTGCCCGGCGCCACGTCCAGGTCCACGCGGTCGAGCGCGACCGCGCCGCGATAAGTCTTGGTCAGACCCTCAAACCGGATGCGGCTCATCGGCCCAGTTGCGCCAGCACCGGCACCAAGAGGATGCCGGCGCCGAACACCGCGGCGACGAGGCCGAGGATCGCCGCCGTCAGAACCAGCGCCCGCCCCGGCCCGGCATCGGGCGGCAGGTTGCCGACCGCGATGTGCAGCAGCGTGCTGCCGATCACGGTCAGCAGCCCGACCTGGTACAGCCCGAACGCCACCTGCTGTGCGATCAGCACGAAGCCGACCGCCATGACGCAGATCAGCGCCAGCTCGGCGCGGGCCACCAGGCGGGACATCAGACCTCGCCGCGCACGGTGCCGAAGGTCATGCCGACCAGCAGGTAACGCTGGAACAGGTACACCACCAGCACCGGCGGCACGAGGTACACCGAGGTCAAGGCCGAGATGAACGTCCAATCGACACCGCCGCTGCTGTACAGGCCCGTGCTCAGCGCCACCGGCACGTTGGAGGTCTGCAAACCGCCGATGATGTAGTTGAACAGGAACTCGTTCCACACGAAGATGAAGTTGAAGATCAGCGCCGCGATCACGCCGGGCATGACCTGCGGCAGGATGGTGCGGGCGATGATCCGCAGCCAGGACGCGCCGTTCACCCGCCCGGTCTCGTCGAACCGCGGGGACACGCCGTCGATGAAGCCCTTCAAGATCCAGACCGAGAACGGGATCGAGAACATCGCGTAGAACAGGATCATCCCGGCGTAGGTGTCCTTCCAGCCGAACCCCACGTACATCAGGTAAACCGGCAGGATCGCCGCCGACCCCGGCAGCATGCGGATCGACAGCAGCAGGAACATCAGGAAATCGGTGCCCGCCGGCTTGAAGCGGGAAAAGGAGAACGCCGCGAGGAACGACACGGCGACCGCGATCAGCACCGCCGAGACCGACAGGAACAGCGAGTTGAACAACTGGTGCAGGAAGCTCTCGCGGGCGAAAAGCTGGACGTAGTTGTCGAGCGTCGGGCGGAACAGCAGCACGGGGGGCGTCGCCAGGATCTGGTCGGCGGTCTTGAACGAACTCAGGATGATCCAGGCGATGGGCGCGAAGAACACCAGCGCCACGAGCCACAGCACGGCGTGGTAGGCGTGCTCCCGCCACGAGGCCCGCATCAGGCGTCCGCCTTGTCGCGCCATTCCTTGTCGCGCCAGTGCAGCACGAAGATGAAGGTCGCGGTGAAGGCGATGGAGATCAGCAACAGGATCACCGCGAGCGCCGAGGACCAGCCCATGTTGAACGCCTCGAACGCGCGGCGGTATAGCGTGATGGCGACGAGCTGCGTCGTGGTGCCGGGGCCGCCGAAGGTCATGTTGTAGATCAGGTCCATCGTCTTGAAAGAGTCGATGGTGCGCAGCAGGATGCCGAGCATCAGGATGTACTTGCCATGGTGCAGCAGCACGAGCCGCAGCCGCTGCAACCAAGTGAGTTGGTCAATCTCGGCCGCTTCCAGCTCCGCCTGCGGCACGGAGGCCAGGGCGGCGAGTGTCATCAGCACCATGAACGGCGTCCACATCCAGATATCAACCACGAGCACGGCGGCGAAGGCGGTGCTGCTGTCGCCCAGGAAGTTGGCGCCCGACAAGCCCAGCCCGCGCAGGATCGCGTTCAGCACGCCGAAGGTCGGGTCGTAGATCAGCCGCCAGAAGGTGCCGCTGGCGACCGGCGTCAGCACCATCGGCGCGAACAGCATCGTCAGCGCGACCCGGCGGCCCGGCAAGCGCTGGCTGTTCCAGAACAGCAGGCCCAGCAACATGCCGAGCACCGTCTGGATGCCGACGCCGCTCACCACGAACAGCAGCGTGCGGCTGAGGTCGAGCCACACGCCGCTGTCGTTCAGGATATTCTGGAAATTCAGCAGGCCTGCATAGATCGGCGCCCGGCCGGAGGTGAGCGAGAACCGGTAAAAACTGAGGCCCAGCAGCCACAGCGTCGGGATGGTGTTCCAAACGATGAAGAACGCCAGCACCGGGATCAGCAACAGCCCCGGCAGCACCGTGCGCCGCCCGAGGAACCGCGCGACGCCGCCCAGGAGGGCCGGCGCGGGCAGCCGGGGTGCGGTGGCCTCGCCCGGCAACTAGAGCCGGATGCCGGAGCAGGCGCCGGACGGCTGCTTCGACGCGGTGCCGCTGTCGAACAGGATGTCCTGCTGCTTGCACGCGACGTAGGCCAGCGCGTGGGCCGGGTCGTTGATCTGGCCGGTGGCGTAGGCGGTGAACGCTTCCTGCTGCACCGCCAGCATCTCGCTGTACTTCGGGTCGTGCCAGAAGTCGGAACTGCGCGGCAGCATGTATTTATAGGTGCGATACCACGGCTGCAGCTCGTCGAAGCCCTCGGCGCTCAAGGTCGCCTTGTCGCAGGGATTGCCGCCGCGCTTGGCGAATTCCATCTGGGTTTCCGGCAAGTACCACCATTTCATGAAATCGAGCGCCACCCGGGCGTGCGCGTCGTCGTTGAACGCGTTCAGCACCCAGGGCTGGCCGCCGATGATGTAGTCCCGCTTCAAGGACCCGTCCGCCTGCTTGAAGCCCGGCGGCGGCACCACCAGCACCTTGCCCTGCATCGCCGGCGTGATCATCGCCTTGCCGACGGCGGCCCATTGCCAGGCGGAGAACGCCTTGCCCTGGTTGAACACGTCCACGATCTCGGCGATGCCGTAGTTGATGGCGCCGGGCGGCTGGTATTTCAGCATCGCCTTGTATTGCTCCATCGCGCGGGCGTTGGTGGCGCTGTCCATGATGCCCTGGACCTGGCCGGTCTTCGGGTCCCACACGTCGCCGCCCTGGCTGCGCATGAAGGACATCAGCGGGCAGCTGATGAAGTCGTACTCGCGCGAGTACTGCATCGCGGCGCCGTGGTAGCCCTTGTCCGGCCGGGTGAAGAACTCCGCGAGCTTGGTGTAGTCGTCGATGGACAGCTTCTCGAAGTCCTCCCAGCTTTTGGGCATCTCCGTGCCGTAGCGGGTCTTGAACGCTTCCGCCTCGCCGGGCGCGTCCAGCAGGTCCTTGCGGATAAACAGCGCGATGGTGTCGCCTTCCTGCGGGAAGCCGTAGCGGTTGGCCGTGCCGTCCGGGAAAGTCTGGTAGGCCGCGCGCACCACCGGCGCAAACCACTCGATGTCGAGTTCCTTGTTCTTGGCGATGATGTCGTTGAGCGGCACGATCCACTTCGGCGTCGCCAGCGCGCCCAGCCATTGGCTGTCGGAGATGATGATGTTGTACTCGGCGCTGCGGGTGGCGAGCGAGGTCGCGGCCTTTTGGAACAACTGCCCGAACGGGGCGTCGGCAAAGGAGAACGACACGTCGTAGCCGTAGCGCGCCTTGGCATACTTGGCGAAGTCGGGCGACATATCGACGCCGAGCTTGCTCGGCAGCCAGCCGGCGATGCCCAGGATCGCCATGCGGATCGACTTGCCGGCCAGCGGGTGGTTTTTCTCGGTCTGCGAGAAGACGTGCCGCGGGTATGTCAGCCCCGCCGCGGCGGCCAGCGCTGCCGTGCCGGTCAGCAGCGTGCGGCGGTTGAACCCGGGTCGGCCGGCCGGCGCCTGGATCGTCATGCGTTCCCCCTGCATGTGCTTGTTGCACGCTCGTTTATTGAGACCGTAGTGACAAACCTCGCGCATGGTCAAGCGACGGTTCCGCTTTGGTGTGCTCATAATGCCCGCAACCATGCCCAAAGGGAGGTCCGCATGAAGAAGCTCATCAACGAACCCGGCGCCGTGGTGCCCGAGATGCTGGAGGGCCTGGCGACGCTCAGCCCCGGCATCGCCCTGCTGGAGGGCGAAACGGTCGCGGTCCGCGCCGATTGGGATCGGAACAGCGTCGCGCTGATCTCCGGTGGCGGCGCGGGGCACGAGCCGGCCCATGCGGGCTATGTCGGCCCGGGCTTGCTGACCGCGGCGGTCTCGGGGGACGTGTTCACCTCGCCCAGCGTCGATGCCGTGCTGGCGGCGATCCGCGCCGTGACCGGCGCGCCGGGCGCGCTGCTGATCGTGAAGAACTACACGGGCGACCGCCTCAACTTCGGCCTGGCGGCGGAGATCGCCCGCACGGAGGGGCTGCGGGTCGCGATGGTCACGGTGGACGATGACGTGGCGCTTGGCGCGGGCGGCGGGACCGGGCGGCGCGGCGTCGCTGGCACGGTGCTGGTGCACAAGGTCGCGGGCGCGGCGGCGGCGGCTGGGCTGGACCTGGACGCGGTCAAGCATGAGGCGGAGGCGGCCATTGCCGCGGTCGGCACCATGGGCGTGGCGCTCACCCCTTGCACCGTGCCCGCCGCCGGGGCGCCGGGGTTTGAGTTGGGTGCCGACGAGGTCGAGCTGGGCCTCGGCATCCACGGCGAAGCCGGGGTCCGCCGCGTGCCGATCAGCCCGGCGCGGGACCTGGTGCGGACGCTGGTCGAGGCCGTGGCATCCGACCGCGGGGTCGGCCGCGGCGATCAGGCGGCGCTGCTGGTGAACAACCTGGGCGGCACGCCGACCATGGAGATGCTGATCGCGGCGCGCGAAGCCGCGGCGGCGTGCGAGGCCCTTGGCATCCGGGTCGAGCGCGCCTGGTGCGGCGCCTTCCTCACCGCACTGGAGATGGCGGGATGCTCGATCTCCTTGATGCGGCTCGACGCCGGGCGCGTCGCCCGCCTCGATGCCCCCGCCAGCGCGCCGGCCTGGCCGAGCGAGGCGGTGCCGGCGTGGGTCGAGGAGGTGCTCGCGGCGGGGTGAGAGATGCGAGTAGGACGTCGCAATCAACAATGCTGGAGGGTGTCGTTCCTGCGGTTTTAGCATGGCCGAACTGTGGTGGCGGGGGCATGCGCGGGTTCGTGACA
>CAXTUQ010000354.1:4502-6613 GCA_964247405.1 uncultured Acetobacteraceae bacterium | reverse complement strand
GGAGGACGCCGTCCCCGTGGCGCGGGAGCTGCCGGCGGCGGAGCTGGCCCGCAACATCCGGTCCGACGGCACGCTGCCGTTCCTGTTCGACGGCCTGCGCGTGCCGGTGCCGCTGCCGCCGCTGGCTGGGGCGATCCTCGGCCTGGTGGACGGCGCGCGCACGGTGGGCGGCATCGCGGCGGCCTTGCGGGCACGCGGCACCGATGCCGCCGCCTTCGCCCGGGCCTGGCGCCAGACGCATGACGCGCTGTCCGGCGTCAACCGCGTCCTGCTGGCGCCACCGCCCTGATGCAGTCCGTCATCGTGATCTTCGGCGCCGCCGTGCGGCCCGGCGGCCAGCCGAGCGGCGCCTTGCTGGACCGGGTGCGGGCGGCCTTCCGCCTGGGCGAGCGCCTGCCGGATGTCCTTTACATGCCGACCGGCGGCATCGGCCAGCATGGCCCGGCGGAGGCGGAAGTGATGGCCGGCCTGCTGCGCGACCGCGGCGTTCCGCCCGACCGGATCAGGATCGAGCCGACCGGCACCAACACCCTGTCCTCCGTCCGCGCCTGCGCCCGCCTGCTGCGCGGCCATGTGGGTCCGGTCTATGCCGCGACCTCTGCCTACCACCTGCCGCGCTGCGTGGTGCTGCTGCGCTTGGCCGGGCTGCAGGCGAGGGCCTGCCCGCCGAGCTGGGGCGCCGCGTCCTCCAGCCTGCGCAAGCGTTGGTACTGGCGCTTGCGGGAGGTGCCGGCGGTCCCAGTGGATGCGGCGCTGCTGGCCTGGCATCGCCTGCGGGGCCGCGTTTAGCCTTGATTGACCGGCACGGCTCCGCCGTGTTTGCCTGGCCTCTGCATGACGTTCTCCGCCATCGACTCGGCGCTGCTCGGCCCGCTGTTCGCGACTGCGGCGATGCGCGACGTGTTCTCCGACCGCGCCCGCCTCGCCGCCATGCTGGAGGCCGAGGCCGCCCTGGCGCGGGTGCAGGCGCGGTTCGGCCTGGCGCCCGACGCCTTGGCCCCCCTCATCGCCGCGATCAGCGCCGACAGCCTCGATGCCGCCGCGCTGGGCGAGCAAACCGCACTGGCCGGCGTCCCCACTATCCCGTTCGTCAAGGCGGTGCAGGCCCGGCTCCCGGCGGACCTGGCGCGGGCGTTCCACAAAGGCGCCACCACGCAGGACATCCTGGACACCGCGCTGTCCCTTCAGCTCCGGGCGGCGTTGGCGCTGGTCGCGGCCGACCTCCAAGCTATCCTGACCGGGCTGGCCGGGCTGGCGGCGGCGCATCGGGACACGCCCTGCGTTGGCCGCACCTACGGCCAGCACGCGGCGCCGCTGACCTTCGGCTTCAAGGTTGCGGTCTGGCTCGCGGGCATCGCGGACGCGGCGGAGCGCCTGCCCGGCCTGCGGTCCCGGCTGCTGCTGGCCTCGCTCGGCGGCCCGGTCGGCACCCTCGCGGGCCTCGGCGCGCACGGCCCGGCGGTCGCGGAGGGGTTCGCCGAGGCGCTCGGCCTCGGCGCCGCGCCCATCGCCTGGCACACGCGGCGGGCCGGCATCGCGGAGGGCGGTGCCTGGCTCGCGATGCTCATGGGAGCGCTGGCTAAGATGGCGACCGACATCGCGAACCTGGCCTCCACCGAGATTGCCGAGGTGTCCGAACCCTGGATGCCCGGCCGCGGCGGCTCCTCCGCCATGCCGCACAAGCGCAACCCGGTGTCCTGCACCGTGATCCTGGCCGCGGCGTCGGCCGCCAAGGGCCACGTTTCCACCCTGCTGGACGCGATGGCCGGCGCCCATGAGCGTCCGCCGGGCCTGTGGCACGCTGAATGGCACGCCTTGCCCACCCTGTTCGGCCTGGCCTCCGGCGCGCTGCGGGAAGCGGCGTCGCTGGCGCAAGGCCTGGTCGTCGATGCCCCGCGCATGCGCGCCAACATCGGCCAAACCCGCGGCCTGCTGTTCGCCGACGCCGCAGCGGCCCGGCTCGCCCCGCTGCTGGGCCGGGAGGGCGCGCATGACCGAGTCGAGCAGGCCGCCGACGAGGTTCGCCGCACCGGCGACACGCTGGAGGCCGTGCTCGCCCGCGACCCGGCGCTGCGCGGCGCCGACTTGGCTGCCGCGTTCGACCTCGCCCC
>CAXTUQ010000354.1:3654-4492 GCA_964247405.1 uncultured Acetobacteraceae bacterium | reverse complement strand
CCCCGGTCGGCGCGGCGGCCGGGCCGTGGGTGGACCGCGCCCTCGCCCACGCCGCCGCCGTGCAGCGGGCGCTCTGACGGAGTATACGCGATGGACTGGTCCGCCAAGCAGTACACGGTTTTCGAGGATGAACGCACCCGTCCCGTGCGCGACCTGCTCGCCGCGGTGCCCGGCCAGGCGGCGTCGGCCGCGGTGGACCTGGGCTGCGGCCCCGGCAACTCCACGGAACTGCTGCTGCGCCGCTTTCCCAATGCTGAAGTCATGGGGCTTGACAGTTCGCCCGACATGATCGTGGCGGCGCAGGCCCGGCTGCCGCAACTGCGGTTCCAGGTGGCGGACATCTCATCGTGGGACGCGGCGGGACCATTCAACGCGATCCTGGCCAACGCCGTGCTGCAATGGCTGCCGGACCATGCGGGCCTGCTGCCGCGCCTCGCCGCCAAGCTCGCGCCGGGCGGCAGCCTCGCGGTGCAGATGCCGGACAACCTGGGCGAACCGGCGCACCGGCTCATGCGGGAGGTCGCGGCGGACGGGCCTTGGGCCGGCAAGCTCGCACGCGCCGCCGGGGTGCGGGAGGCGATGGGGACGCCCGGCTGGTACTACGGCGTGCTGCGTCCGCACTGCGCGCGGGTGGATGTTTGGCGGACGACCTACCATCACCCGCTGGCCGGCGGGGCGGATGCGGTCGTCGAATGGTTCAAGGGCAGCGGCCTGCGCCCGTTCCTCGCGCCGCTCGATGCGGGCGAGCAAGCCGGGTTCCTGGCGGAGTACCGCGGCCGGATCGCCCAAGCCTACCCCGTTTTGCCGGACGGCAGCGCGCTGCTGCCCTTCCCGCGGC
>CAXTUQ010000354.1:0-3644 GCA_964247405.1 uncultured Acetobacteraceae bacterium | reverse complement strand
GTTCCTGGTGGCGACCCGTTAACGCGGCGCCATCCTGAGCGCACCGTCGAGCCGGATCACCTCGCCGTTCAGCATCGGGTTCTCGCACACCGCGCGGACCATCGCCGCGAACTCCTCCGGCCGGCCCAGCCGGGACGGGAACGGCACCGCGCTGCCCAGGCTCGCCTGCACCTCCGCCGGCAGCCCGGCCATCATCGGGGTCGCGAACAGGCCCGGGGCGATCGTCACCACCCGGATACCGCTGCGCGCCAGCTCCCGCGCAATGGGCAATGTGAGGCCCGCCACTCCGGCCTTGGACGCCGCGTAGGCCGCCTGGCCGATCTGCCCATCGAAGGCCGCGACCGACGCCGTGTTGACGATCACTCCGCGTTCGCCGTCCGCGCCCGGCGCACCCTTTGCGATGGCCGCGGCGGCCAGGCGGATCATGTTGAACGTGCCGACCAGGTTGATCGCGACCACCCGGGCGAACGACGCCAAGGCGTGCGGCCCGTCGCGGCCCAGCACTTTCTCCCCAATCGCGATCCCGGCGCAGTTCGCCAGGCCGTGCAGGCCGCCGAACGCCGCTTCCGCCTCCGCCACCACCGCCTGCGCCGACGCTTCCTCCGTGATGTCAGCCGCGACGAAGCGGGCGGCGTCGCCCAGCTCCTGCGCCAGCGCCTCCCCGGCTGCCCGGTTCACGTCGGCGATCACCACCCGGCCGCCGACGGCGGCCACCATGCTGGCGGTCGCGGCGCCCAGGCCGGACGCGCCGCCGGTGACGATGAAAACGTGCTCGGCGATTTGCATGGGCGTGTCCTCAATCGGGGTGGGGGTTCACTCGGCCGCCGCCCGGTCCGGCGCGGCGGCCAGCGAGGCGGCAACCAGCGCCTCCGCATCGGCATGAAGCGCGGCGCGCGAGGGGTCCCGGGTGTAGAACATGTGCCCGCCGCCATATACGCGGAGCTGCAGGCGGTCCCCGCCGCCGGACGCCGGCACCTGGTTCAGCAGCATTTGGCTGGCGAAGTACGGCGTGACGAGGTCGGTCAGCCCGTGCGCCACCATGACGTGCGCCGCCGGGTCAAGCGCCAGGAACTGCCGCAGCGGCGTCATCGCCTCCGGCCGGGCGTTGCCGTGGCCATAGTCCCATTCGTGCGCCGTGGCCTCGTTCAGCAACTCGTAGCGGCGCCCCGGCGAACCGCTCGGCTTCCAGTCCAGCCGCGTCGCGTACACGTCCAGCATCGCGCTGCTGATAGGCCCGCGCAGCGCGTCCAGGATGGCGTCGGGCGAGTTGTCGTTCGCCGCCGACGGGAACGGGTCGGCCGCCGAGACCGTCGCGTCGTAGGGGCTGGCGACCCGGCCCGGCTCCCGGTCCCGCGTGAAGGCGCCGATGTCCACCTTGCCCGCCCGCCGCCGCACCAGCGTGGGATCGAGGCCGGTCAGCGCCGCAACACGGTCGCTGACCCGCCCGACCGCCGCCGCGTCATGCTCGCCGCGCACCAAGTCCAGCAGGTAGTCGGTCCCGGCGTAGCTTTCGACATCCTGCACCTCGGCCCGGCCCGCGGCGCCCCGCGCGGCAGCGGCCATCGACGGCAGCCGCGCCACCCAGCGCATCGGGTCCCACGGCGCGTCCCGCCCGTTGAAGTCCAGCACCGGGGAGATCAGCACCCCACGCCTTGCTGGTCCAGCAACGCCCGCGCCAGCTTCGGGCCGCGGAACCCGCCGTAGCTTTCCCCCACGATGAACTTCGGCGATTGCAGCCGCCCGTTGGCCTCCAGCCAGCGGCGCGCAGCGTTGGCGAGCGTGTCGATGTCGCCCTCCACCGATAACATGCGCCGCCGCACGTCGTCCCCGCCGAGCACCCGGCTGTAGCCGGTGGTCACGGGGTCGATGAACACGAGGTCGGTGAAGTCGAGCCAGGTGTCGGCGTTGTCCACGACAACCGGGCGCATGCTGGGGCTGATGCCGCCTGCCATCGGCACCCGCCACGGCCCGATCGCGCCGAGGTTCAGCCAGGCCGAGGCCGACCCCGGGCCGCCGTTCACCGCGAACGTCACGGGACGGCTGCCCGGCGCTGCGTTCGCAAGCTGGAACGCGGTCACGACGATTTCGGCCTGCGCGGCGCCCTGCGGGTTGGCCAGGCGGATGGTGCTGACGGAAGCGTTGAACGCCAGGGTGCGGCCGGACAGGGCGAGGGTGTGGGAGGTTGTCTTGTCCGCACTCGGCTCGGGTGCCGGGGCGCGCGGCGACTCCGCCTCGCGCTCGGAACCGCCCGGGCCGTGCGGCTGCGCCAACGCCGGCCCAGCCAGCAGAGCGGCGAGCGCCCCAGTGGTCGCAAGCTTCGTCACAAGCTTCATGGCGTCTCTCCGGCCGGGAGCATATTCGGCACGCTGCCCCGCCGCCGTTTAAGCACGCTAATACTCGAACTGGTAGGTCAGCCCGACCGAGTTGCCGCCCTGCCCGGTCCCCACGTCGGTTTGCGCCTTCAATCCCTTGAACAGGTCGATCTGCACCGTGGCGCCCGTTCCGCTGCCGGTGGTGCCCTGCTTCGCGCCCACGTAAACGCCGGGGCGGACGTACCGCCCCGCCTCGACGGAAGGCGCCGTGTTGGACGCGCTGCTGCCGCTCCCGCTGCTGCTGCCGCCGTCCACCGACAGCCGGTCCAGCCCCAGCCCTTTCCGGATCTTTTCCAGCGGGTTACTGCCGCCGCCCACGCCGGTCAGGCTGGCGACCGCGGCGGCGATCTCGGCAAGCTGGAACGGCCCCAGGTCCTTGGCGCTGCGCTTGAACAGCAGGTAGGCCAGCACCTCGTCTTGCGGAAGCTCCGGCACGCTCGTCAGGCTGATCTTGGGGGCGCTGGCGTAGCCGGTGATGCCGAGCGTCGCAGTGACGCTCCCCGTCGTGCTGTCGGCGGCAAAATCGAGCGTCGGGTCGATCTTGCCCGTGACCCCGGTGCCGTCAAAGCCCACCTTCCCGCGCGTGAAGGTCAAGGTGGTGCCGGCCACGCTGACCGTGCCGCGCCGCATGTCGAACCCGCCGGACACCTGCGGCGCCGTGCTGGTGCCCTTGACGCGCAGCTCCCCCGCAAGCTCGGCATCCAGCCCCCGGCCGCGGACGAAGATGGCGCGCGGCGCGTTGATCGTGAGGTCGAGGCCGATGGCGCTGCTCGCGGCGGGCGGCGCCGGCGGCTTGTCCCCGGGCCGCCGCACGTCCAGCACGGCGATGCTGGCCGGCAGGCGCTCGGGGATGCGGATCTCGGCGCGCTTGATGCCGATGCGCCCGGCCGCCTGCAGCGCACCCGCGGCCTGGCCCTGCACCGTCAGGTCGGCGTCCAGGTCGGCACTGAGTTGGTCAGACGCGAGCGGACGCGCATTGCGCATCGTGAGCGTGAGATCGACCGGCAGGCCCGGCGCCAGCACGCCGACGCTGCCGGACGCCGCCACCGTGCCCGGCCCAGCCCGGCCGGTGAAGCTCGCGATGCGGACCGTGTCGCCGTCCGCCCGCAGGCTCGCGGCGATGTCGGTGATGCGGACGCCCTGGGCGAAGTCCTGCACCTCGCCCTTCGATAGCTGCACCGTACCGCCGATGCGGGGCGCCGCCGCGGTGCCGGCCACCGTCGCGTCCAGCGCCACCCGGCCGCGGGCACGCCGCCCAGCCGCGGTCAGCAC
>CAXTUQ010000353.1:0-6639 GCA_964247405.1 uncultured Acetobacteraceae bacterium | reverse complement strand
GTCGCCGGGCTTGTCGGCCTATGTCGCGTCGAAACACGGCGTGATCGGGCTGACCCGCACCGCGGCGGGCGAGGTCGGCGGGGCCGGGGTGCGGGTCAACGCCGTGTGCCCGGGGCCGACCGACACGCGGATGATCCATTCGCTTGAACAGCAGTCCAGTCCCGGCGACCACGCCGCCGCGGGCGCGCATTACCGGGCGGGCATCCCGCTCGGCCGCTACGCCACGGCGGAGGAGGTGGCCGATGTGGTGCTGTTCCTGTGCTCGGACCTGGCCGGCAGCGTGACGGCGGCGCATTACGTGGTGGACGGCGGGCGCACGGGGTCGTCCGCCGCGCCGCGCAGCTTTGCCCGGGCGTAGCGGTCGGTCCGGCTTGCCCCAAGCCCCGACTCATTGTAGATAGGAAACGTTCCATGCGGTACGGGAGCGCGCCGCATGACGCTGCGGACAGAAATCGTCGGCACGGCGGCCCGCTGGGCGGAGATTGGCCCGGCCTGGGACGTGCTCTGGCGGCGCTGTGGCCGGAGCGTCTTTCAAAGCCATGGCTGGATCGGCGCGTGGTGGAACGCCCGGCCGCCTTCCGACGCGCAGCGCCCCTGCGCGGCGCTGTGCTGGGCGGACGGCCGGCTTGCCGCGGCGATGCCGCTGGCGACCCGGCGGCATCGTGGCCTCCGCGTGCTCGAATGGGCGGCGAAGGATTGCAGCGACTATTGCGACGCCCTCGTTGATCCCGCGGACGGCCGCGCCGCCTTGCAGCAAGCCTGGGCGGCCGTGGCGGCATCAGGCGGGTTCGACCTGGTTTATCTCAGCCATGTGCGTCCCGACGCCGCCTTCCACGCCCTGCTCGACGGGGGGCAGCAGCCGGTGAGACTCAGGCCGGGTCATCGCGCGGCGAGCAGCTTGCAGGTCCGGAGCGACGGGGCGGATGGGCAGGCCTGGCTCGGCCGGCTCGGCGAGGAGGCTGGGCGCCACGCCCGCCGCCTGCGCACCCTCGGCGAGGCGGGGCCGGTCGCGTCGAAGGCGTGGGGACCTGGGAATTGGATCGAGGCCCTGCTTGAGCGCATGATCGCGCTCAAGCGGCAATGGCTTGCCGACACGGGCCAGGGCAGCAGCATCATGGACAACGACGCCGCAATTTTCCGCGCCCTGGTGGGGGAGCTGATGCGGCAAGGCTCGCTCCGGCTGTTCACCGTCCATTGCGGCGACCGGCTGGCGGCGGCCCTGCTCAACATCGCGGACGGCGCCCGCGAGCAGGTGTTCTTCTCCGTTCACGATCCCAGTTTCGACCACGCCGAACCGGAGGCGCTCGCGCTGATCGAATGCCTGGCCAGAGCCTTTGACAATGGGGTGACGGAGGTTGATCTCCTTTGCGTCGAGGACGAGGAGAGATACGGGTATGGGAATGCCCGGCTCGATCTGGCCTCCTTTGTAGGGGCCAGGACCTTGGCGGGACGGTTGGCGCTTGCGGTCGGGGAACGGCTTGACCGGGCGCGGGCAGACCCTCCATCCGGGATCGCGGTCACGCCATAGCGTCAGCGGACGGCCGCCGGGCATTCCCATCCGGCGCTGCAGGTGCTTCTCTGGGCGCGTTGCCGGACGGAGGGACCAGCCATGCCGCTCGAAGACCTGCACTACCTGTCGCTGCTCGACGCTTCGGAGCGCATCCGCCGGCGCGAGCTTTCGCCATCCGCGCTGCTGGAAGCGACCCTGGAGCGGATCGCCCGGCTGGACGGCGCGGCGCGCAGCTTTGTCACGGTGCTGGCGGACCGCGCCCGCGCCGCAGCAGCCCGGGCGGAGGCGGAGATCGCCGCCGGGTTCTGGCGCGGCCCGCTGCATGGCGTGCCGCTCGCGGTGAAGGACCTGTGCGCCACGAGCTTCGCGCCGACCACCGGCGGCATGCCGATCCGAAAGGACGTGACCCCCGGCCACGACGCCACGGTCGTGCGGCGGCTGGAGGACGCGGGCGCGGTGCTCGTCGGCAAGTTGAAGATGACCGAGGGTGCCTATACCGGCCACCATCCGGACGACCCGGCGCCGCTCAACCCGTGGGGCGCCGGGCACTGGGTCGGCTCGTCCTCGACCGGATCAGGCGTGGCGACGGCGCTGGGCCTGTGCTTCGGGTCGCTTGGCTCGGACACCGGGGGGTCGATCCGCTTCCCTTCGGCGACTTGCGGGCTGACCGGGATCAAGCCGACCTGGGGCCGGGTCAGCCGGCACGGCATCCTGCCCTTGGCCGCGTCGCTCGACCACATCGGGCCGATGGCGCGAAGTGCTGCCGACGCGGCGGCGATCCTGGGCGTCATCGCCGGCGCCGATCCCGACGATCCCACGGCGCTTCCCGACCCGGTTCCCGACTACCTGGCGGCGTTGGGGCAAGGCGTGCGCGGGATCACCGTCGGGGTTGACCGCCGCTACAACGAGGACGGCATCGACGGGGAGGTGACGGCCGCGGTGCGCGCGGCGGAGGACGTGCTGACGGCGCTCGGCGCGGAAATCCGTGAGGTCGCGTTTCCGCCGACGGACGCGCTGCTGCGCGACTGGATTCCGTTCTGCGCCGTCGAAACGGCCATCGCGCATCAGGCGGACTATCCGGACCGCGCCGGCGAGTACGGCCCGGACCTTGCCCAACTGATCGAGCAAGGGCGGCGGATGACCGGGATCGAGTTCGGCTCGATCATGCACGAGCGGCTGGAGTTCGCCGGGCGCTTGGCCGCGCTGTTCCGGGGCGTGGACCTGCTGCTCATGCCGACCATGCCGGTGCCGGTGCCGAGCCTGGAACGCATGGCGGAATATGGGCAGGACGACACGGTGCTGCTGCGCATGCTGCGCTTCACCGCGCCGTTCAACTTCGCGGGCAACCCGACGGTCACCCTGCCCGGCGGCATCGACGCGGCGGGCTTGCCGCTCAGCCTGCAGCTCGTCGGCCCCCCCGTGTCGGAGCCGCTGCTGTGCCGCGCGGGCCATGCGTTCCAGCAGCGCACGGACTGGCATACCCGGCGCCCGCCGGAGCCGTAGGCGCGCTCACAGATGCGGCTGGCCGTCCGAGGCCGAAAGCCCGCCATCGACCGGCAACCCGCCGGGCGCTGCGGCCATGGCCGATCACCCAGCCGTGAGCATCCGCGTCCTCCTGTCCGGCATAGGCTGGTGCAGACGGCAAAAATGGATGTTTGTTGATCCAAGACATGAAAACGGCGACTCCGCGCCGCGGCGCGGCCGAGCATGGCTTCACGTTGATCGAGGTGCTCATCGCGTTCCTGATCGCCGCGGCGGCGGTCGGCGCCGTCGTGCATGCCGTGACGGGCGCGGTCGCCGCGTCCCGTGCGGCCGGCCGCTACGACGAGGCGGTGGCCCGGGCGGAGTCGCACCTGGCCAGCCTGTCCGTGGCGCCGCTCAGCGGCGGCGACCGCCAGGGGGACGAGGGCGACGGCTTTCATTGGCATGTGCAGGTCGCGGCGGCCGGCACCGCCCAGCTCACAGGCCAGGCGGCCAACGCCATCCCGGGCGGGACAGCCACGCTGTACCGCATCACCGTCACCCTGTCCTGGCGCGACGGTGGCGCCCGCCGTGCCGTGCGGCTCGACAGCGCCCGGCTTGGCTCGGTCGAATGAGCGCCGGCCTGGCCCGTCGCACCGCCGGGTTCACCCTGCTGGAGGTCCTGGTCGGCCTGGTGCTCCTGGGCTTGGTCGTGTCCGGCCTGGCCGGGAGCACGCGGTTCGGCCTGGCGGCCGCGGGAACGCAATCCAGGATCGCCTCGGAGCACGCGGAGCTTGAGCCGGCGGACCGCCTGCTGCGCCGGCTGGTGGCGGGCATGGCGCTGCCGAACGACGGGCGGCAGCCCGGGCTGGTCGGCGACCGCACGGGCTTCGCGTGCCTGACGAGGGCGCCGGCGATCCAAGACCCCGGCCTGGCCGCCCGGGTGGATGCCTTCGTGGCGGTCAACGGCGCCCACCAGCTCGTTCTGCGCTGGTCCCCGCATTGGCACGCGGAGCGCCTCGTGCCCCGCGCCGCTCCGGCCGAGGAGGTGCTGCTGCAGGGGATCGACCGGCTGGAGGTCAGCTACCTGTCGCCGGGCCGGGACGGTTGGCTGGCCTCTTGGAACCGGACGGATCTGCCGGGCTTGGTCCGCATCCGGCTGCTGTTCGCGCCGGGCGACCCGCGTCATTGGCCGCCGATCATTGCCGCGACCCAGCAAGGCCGTGCGCAAGCGCAGCCGAGTGGCTAAGCGCCGCACGCGTCGCGAAGCGGCCGAGCGCGGCTTCGCGCTGCTGGTCGTCCTGTGGTGGACGGCGCTGCTGGCGCTGCTGGGCACGCAGCTCGCGACGGCGGGACGCCTTGAGGCGCAACGCGCGGGCAACCTGCGCTTGGCGGCGGCAGCGCGGGCGGCAGCGGACGGCGTCTTGCAGGAAGCCGTGTTCCACCTCCTCGACGGCTCGCCCGCCGGCTGGTCGGCGGACGGCGCCGCCCGCGTCGTCCCCGTCACCGGCGGACTTGCCCGCGTAGAGGTCCGGAGCGAGGCGGCGAAGATCGGGCTGAACCAAGCGTCGCCCGGCCTTCTCGCCGCCTTGCTGACCCGGCTGGGGACAAGCCCGCGCCAGGCGGCCGCCCTGGCCGATGCGATCCTCGACTGGCGCACGGCCACGCCCCGGCGGCGGGCACTGGGCGCCAAGGCGCCGGAGTACCGGGCAGCGGGGCAGGACTACGGCCCGCCGAACAGCGATTTCGAAACCCTCGACGAGCTGCGGCTGGTGCGCGGCATGACGCCAGACATCATGGCGCGCCTCACCCCCTATGTTTCCGTTTACCAGTTCGGCGATCCCGACCTTGCTCTCGCCGACACGGTGGTGAGGCTTGCAAGCGCCGATTCCGGGGACGTGGCGGGCGATGGGTTTGAGCGGGCCGGGCCATTGGACGCGGCGCCGGTCGTGGCGGTCATGGTTTCGGTCGAGATGGCAAACGGCGCGCGGGCGGCGCGGCGCACCGTGGTGCGCCTGGCGCTCGACGCAGCGCGGCGCCCGTTCCAAGTTCTGGACCAGGAATGAACCTGCTGCACAAGTATTGTTGCAACTCCCCTCACGATAACGTTGCAGCAGGATCAATCGTTGACGCGGGCCACGCCGTACGGTCAAGTCGGGCGGACCACAAGCGGGCAATCAAAGGCTGCGCCGAGGCCAGTCGTGCGGTCTTGATCAGAAAACAACGGAGGAACGCTGAAATGTTCAAGAATGCATGTTCCATTCGCCGGCTTTGGCTATCCGGCGCGGCCATGTCGATGATAACGGCGGGGATCGCCGCCGGCCCGGCGCGGGCCGCGAACCCAAGCCTGCAGCAACTGCTGAACTCGCAGGAGAGCGCCACCTATTCGCGCGTGGCCGCGATCAAGATCCCGGGCCAACCCTTGGCGGTCTTCGACATCAGCGCCGTTGACCCGAAGCTGCCCCTCTACTACCTCGCAGACCGTTCGAATGCCGCCCTCGACATCATCGACACGCGCGACAACACCGTCGTGGGTCAGGTGGGCGGCTTCACCGGCGTGCGGGCCGATCCTGCGACCGGACAAACCAGCACCGGCGTTTCCGGTCCCGACGGCGTTCAGGTGGTCCGGCTGGGCGAGGTTTGGGTGGGCGACGGCGACAGCAGCGTGAAGGTCGTGGACGTTTTCTCCCAGAAGATCGTGGCTACGATCTCCACCGCGCTCGACGGACAGACCGCCGACCAAGACAAGCGCGCCGACGAGATGTCGTTCGATCCTCGGGATCAGATCCTCGTCGTGGCCAACAACGCCGCCGTGCCGCCTTACATCACGATGATCTCGACGCGGCCGGACGACCGCCGCGTCCTCGGCCATATTGTTTACAGCGACGCGGATGGCGTCGAGGCGTCCGTCTATGACCCGGCGAACGGCCTGTTCTACGTCAACCTGACCCAGATCGGGACTGATCCAAACTCGGGCGCGGTATCCATCGTGGACCCGCGGAAGCTGGCCGAGGTCGGGCGCTTCCCCGTCACCGGCTGCAACGGCGCCGGGTTGGCGCTGGCGCCCGGGCAGAAGCTGCTGGTCGGGTGCTCGCTGACCAACAACTCGCAGATCATCAGTGCCCGCGACGGCTCGCTCTTGGCCGAGATCCCGCAAGTCTCGGGGTCGGACGAGGTCTGGTACAACCAAGGCGACGGCCGGTTCTACCTTGCAGCCCGCTATAACCCGGCAGAGGCGGGGGGACCGGTACTCGGCGTCATCGACGCATTCACCAACCAGTTCGTGACCAACGTGCCCACCGATGTGAGCGCCCATTCCGTCGCGGCGGACCGCCGGACCAACAACATCTTCGTTCCCCTGGGCCCGATTGCCAACGATCCCGAGTGCAGCGCCGGGTGCATCGCCGTTTACAAGGCGCAGCCGCAGGACAGCAGCGTCGCAAGCGGCACCGAGCAGTTCGTATCCGACCTGTCCAACCCCAAGTAGCTTCCGCGGCATTCTCGGCAAACTGCGCCGCCCGCAAAGGTTTCGCCAAACGGCGGGGGCGGCCTGAGCCGGGCGGCGCGGCGGGCCCGGCCGCCCCGCGCCGGGATGCCCGATGCGCGTCCTGAGTTGGAACCTGCTGCGGCGGCGCGGCGCGGGGGTGGAGGATATTTGCCGCCTGGTC
>CAXTUQ010000352.1:0-6687 GCA_964247405.1 uncultured Acetobacteraceae bacterium | reverse complement strand
GGCCTGGACGGGCGGCTGGCGCGGCAGCTTGGCTTCCTGCTGGAAGCTGACCGCCTGAAGTCGGTGATCCGCGGCAGCCGCATCGCCGACGGGTCCCGGCGGGAGAACACGGCCGAGCATTCCTGGCACCTCGCCTTGTTCGCTCTCGTGCTGCGGGAATGGGCAGTGGGGGAGGTGGACACCTGGCGCGTGGTCCGCATGTTGGTCCTGCACGACCTGGTAGAGATCGAGTGCGGCGACACGCCGCTGTTCGACGCCGCGGGCGCCGCCACCCAAGCCGAGCGCGAACGGCTGGCCGCCGACGTGGTCTTCGGCCTGCTGCCGCTTGACCAGGCGCGGGAGCTGCGCGGGCTGTGGGAGGAGTTCGAGGCGGCGGCGACCCCGGATGCGAAGTTCGCCAAGGCGCTCGACCGGCTGCAGCCCATCCTGCTGAACCACGCGGTCGGCGGCGGCACCTGGACGGACTATGCGGTGGACGAAGCCCGCGAGCGTAAGCTGACCCGGCGCATTGCCGAGGGCTCCCCGGCGTTGTGGGACGCGGCGCAGGCGGTGTTCGCGGACGCCGTGGCCCAAGGCTGGCTGCGCCCGGCACCCGAGGCTGGCACTTAAAGCGGCCCGAGATACCATGCCAGCTCGCCCGCGAGGTGGTCGAACAAGGCGCGGATGCGGCGCGTCGCCCGCAGGTCCTCATGCATGACCAGCCAGATGCCGATGCGGGCCAGCACGAGGCCCGGCAGCACCGGCAGCAGTTCCGGGCTGCGCCGCCCGACGCCCTCCTGGCAGTAGCCGATGCCGAACCCGACCCGCAGCGCCGCGAGCAGGCCCAGGTCGCTGCCGCAGCGGAAGCCGAAGCGCAGGTCCAGCCCGAGGGTGGGCCGAACCTGCTGCATATGCTCGTCGCGCCCGATCAGGGTGTGGGACGCAAGCTCCGCGGGCGTCGCGGGCAGGCCGTGCACGGCGGCGTAGTCGCGATGGGCGAACAGGCAGACCGGCGCTTCGCCGATCCGGCGTGTGACCAGGGCGGCCTGCGTCGGCAGGACGTTGCGCACCGCGAGGTCGGCGTCGCGCCGCAGCAGGTCCTCGGTGCGGTCGCTCAGGGACAGCTCGACATCGACCGCCGGGTGCGCCATCCGGAACCGGGTCAGCATGGGCGGCAGCACGGCGGCGCCGATGAACTCGCTCGCCGCCAGCCGCACGGCGCCGCGCAACTCGCTTTCGGGGCCGGAGGCCGCGCGCAGCAGGGCTGATGCAGCGGTCGCCATGGCCTCGGCCTGCGGCGCCAGGGCGAGCGCCTGCTCGGTGGGGCGCAGGCCCTCGGTCGAGCGGGTGAACAGGGTGGTGCCGAGCGCCGCCTCCAAGGCCGCGACCTGCCGCCCGAGCGTCGGCTGCGTCAGGCGCAGCTCCCGCGCCGCCGCCGACAAGCTGCCGGCGCGCAGCACGGCCAGGAACGCTCGCCAAAGATGCCAGTCCGGCTCGTCCATGCATTTTCGTATAGCAACTGCTCACAGTTCCTTAATAGGCGTTGGCCGGCAGCGCGGCCATTCTCGGAGGTGACGCAACGGGAGGCAGGGCAATGGGCGAGACGAGGCGGGCGCTGGTGACGGGCGCCACGGGCGGAGTGGGCGGCGAAGTCGCCGCGGCGCTGCTGCGCCATGGCTGGCACGTGCGCGGCCTGGCGCGCGACCCGGCGAAGGCTGGGCGGTCCGGTCCGGACGGGATCGAATGGGTGGTCGGCGACGCCATGGCCGAAGCCGACGTTGCCGCCGCCGCGCGAGGCGTGGACGTGGTGTTCCACGGGGCCAACCCGCCGGGCTACCGCAACTGGCGCGGCCTCGCGATTCCCATGCTCCACCACGCGATCGCCGGGGCCGAGGCTGCCGGCGCGCGGCTGATCTACCCCGGGAGCCTTTACGTTTATGGCCCGGATGCCGGGTCCGTGGTGGCGGAGGATGCGCCGCAGCGCCCCCGCACCCGCAAAGGGCGCGTCCGCGTCGAGATGGAGGAGATGCTGCATGCCGCCGCCGCCCGAGGCTTGCGCACGCTGGTGGTGCGGGCCGGCGACTTCTTCGGGCCGCGGGCGCCGAGTTCCTGGGTCAGCACGGTGCTGCTCGGCGGCGGCAAGCCCCTGCGCAAGGTGGTCACGCCGGAGCGGCCGGAGGTCATCCACGCCTGGGCCTACCTGCCGGACCTGGCGGAAACCGTGGCGCTGCTGGCGGACCGGGAAGCGTCGCTGCCGGCCGAGGCGCGGCTGCACTTCGGCGGCCACGCCCTGCAAGGGCGGGCCATGGCGGAGGCGGTCCAGCGTGTGGAAGGGGGCGCCCTGCCCATCCGCCCATTCCGCTGGCTGCCGGTCTATCTCGGTGCGCCCTTTGTCACCTTCCTGCGCGAGGTGATCGAGATGCGCTACCTGTGGCGGGTGCCGCTCTGCCTGGACAACGCGCGCTTGACGGCGATTCTCGGCCAGGAGCCGCATACACCGCTGGAGGCTGCCGTGCGCGCCAGCCGCGATGCCCTCAAGGCCGATGCACCCTTGCACTGACCGGCTACGGGGCGATGTCGGCATGGGAGCCATGCTGGGAACTCCCGCCGCCGGCGGCGCGTCCCGGAGTATGGTCGTCCAAACATATTGCAGGGCAGCATGAGCCAGACATCCACCGATCCGAGCACGCTGGCGACAGTGCCGGCCGTTCCCCGGGCCAGCCTGGCGGCCGGAATCCTGGTGGCGATCAGCCTGTCGCACCTCCTGAACGACCTCATGCAGTCGCTGGTGCCGGCGGTGTATCCCATCCTGAAGGCGAAGTTCTCGCTCGACTTCGGCCAGGTCGGATTGATCTCGCTCACCTTTTATCTGACGGCGTCGCTGCTGCAGCCGGTGGTGGGGGTCGTGACCGACCGGCGCCCGATGCCGTTCTCGCTGGCCGTGGGCATGGGTTCGACGCTGGCCGGGCTGCTGCTGCTGTCGGTGGCGGGCAGCTTCGGGACCATCCTGCTGGCGGCGGGGCTGATCGGCCTCGGTTCCGCGGTGTTCCATCCAGAGTCCTCCCGCGTCGCCCGCATGGCGTCGGGCGGGCGGCATGGCTTAGCGCAATCGGTGTTCCAGGTGGGCGGCAACGCCGGCTCGGCGGTCGGGCCGCTGCTGGCCGCCTTCGTGGTGGTGCGGCGCGGGCAGTCGAGCATCGCCTGGTTCTCGCTGGCGGCGCTGCTGGGCATGGTGATGCTGGCGATGGTGGGGCGTTGGTACCGCAGCCGGGTCGCCGAGCGCCGCCGCGCCCCGGCGGCGGCCCCGGTTGGGCTGTCGCTGTCCAGGGCACGGGTGGTCGCCTCGGTTGCGATCCTGCTGCTGCTGATCTTCTCGAAATACTTCTACATGGCCAGCTTGAGCACGTACTATACGTTCTACCTAATCGAGCATTTCGGCGTGGCGGTCGATACGGCGCAGTTGCTGCTGTTCGTGTTCCTGGGTTCGGTTGCGGTCGGCACCGTGGTCGGCGGGCCGCTCGGCGACCGGTTCGGGCGCAAGCGGGTGATCTGGGTGTCGATCCTCGGCGTGCTGCCGTTCACCCTGGCGCTGCCACACGCGAACCTGCTGTGGACAACGATCCTGACCGTGCCCATCGGCCTGATCCTGGCGAGCGCGTTTTCGGCCATCCTGGTCTATGCGCAGGACCTGCTGCCCGGGCGCGTGGGGTTGGTCGGCGGCCTGTTCTTCGGCTTCGCCTTCGGCATGGGCGGGCTTGGGGCCGCGGTGCTGGGGAGGTTGGCGGACGCGACCAGCATCGAGCATGTGTATGCCATGTGCGCCTACTTGCCGGCGATTGGGCTGCTGACCGCCTTCCTGCCCGATACGAGGCGGGTCGCTGTCCGGGCGCAGGCCGCAGGCTGATCTTCCATGGCATTGTTCCAAGGTCTGTCCGCCTTCCCTATCACCCCGGCCGATGAGCAGGGGCAGGTCGATACTGATGCGTTGCGAGTGCTGCTCAAGCGCCTGGTGGACGCCAGGGTCGGTTCGATTGGCCTGTTGGGCAGCACCGGCACCTACCCATACCTGACGCGCGCTGAGCGTCGCCGGGGCGTCGAGGCTGCCGTGGACCAGGTGGGGGGCCAGGTGCCGGTCATGGCCGGAATCGGCGCGTTGCGGACCGACGAGGCGGTGCGGCTCGGGCAGGATGCGAAGGGCGCCGGGGCCGATGCCGTGCTGCTGGCGCCGGTGTCTTACGCGCCGCTGACCGATGAGGAGGTGTTCACGCACTTCGCGACCGTCGCGCAGGCGGTGGGCCTGCCGCTCTGCATCTACAACAACCCTGGCACCACCCATTTCACCTTCAGCGACGAATTGATCGCGCGCCTGAGCCGGGTGCCGCACGTCGCCGCGGTGAAGAACCCGGCCCCGGACGCCGGTGTTCTGCCCGGCGGTCTCCGCACCCTGCGCGCCGCGGCCTCCCCGGGCTTCTCCGTCGGCTACAGCGTGGACTGGAAGGCGGCGGAGGCGATGCTGGCCGGAGGAGATGCATGGTACAGCGTCGCGGGCGGGATGTTCCCGGCGGCCTGCATGGAGGTCGTCGCCGCCATCAAGGCCGGGCACGCCGATGAGGCCCGGACGCTGAACGCGCGGCTGCAGCCGCTGTGGGACCTGTTCGTCGAGTTCAGCAGCCTGCGCGTCACCTATGCGGCGGCGAACCTGCTCGGCCTGTGCCACACGACGCCGCCGCGCCCGATCCTGCCGTTGCCCGAGGATGCACAGCGCCGCATCGGCCAGGTCCTCCGTTCGCTGGACCTGGCCTGAGCGGAAGGGTCGCCTGTGCCGGGCAATCCGCTGTAGCCTCGCGCCCCATGCACACCGTCGAACCGCTCGCCTGCCAGCGCCATTTGTTCGAGTTGCCGGACGACGTCAGCTATCTGGACGCCGCCGCCTGGTCCCCTTTGCCCCACTCGGTCCGTGCTGCCGGCGAGGCCGGCATCCTGGCGAAAAGCCGGCCCTGGGCGCATGGGCGCGACGCCGATGCGGCCTGGGCGGAGCGGGCGCGGGCGGCGGCGGCCCGGCTGATCGGTGCCGGGGCGGACGATGTCGCCATTGTCGGCTCGGTGAGCCACGCCATCGCCACCGCCGCACGCAACCTTTCGCCGGCGCCGGGCGGGCGCATCCTGCGCGTCGCGGACGAGTTCCCGTCCCAATGCCATGCCTGGGACCGGCTGGCCGCCGAGCGCGGCCTCGACGTGGAGGCGGTGCCGCGCCCGGGTGACGGAGATTGGACCGCGGCGCTGCTGGACGCGATCGCCCGGCCCGGCGCCGCGCCGCTGGCCGTCGCGACGCTCACGCCGCTGCACTGGTCGGATGGCTCGGTCATCGACCTCGAACGCCTGGCCCCGGCGGTCCGTGCCGCCGGGGGCGCATTGGTGGTGGATGCGACGCAGGCGGTGGGCGCGGTGCCGCTCGACGTGTCCCGGCTGCGGCCCGACTTCCTGGCGTTCCCGACCTACAAATGGACGCTCGGCCCCTACGGCGTCGCCTTCCTGTATGCCGCGCCGCATCGGCAGGGTGGCTCGCCCTTGGAGGAGAACGCCGGCAACCAGCCTCCCGCCGCCGGCGCGCGGCGCTATGACAAGGGCGAGTGCCATGACGGCGTGGCGCTGCCCATGGCCGCGACCGGGATGGAGCTGGTGGCCGGCTGGGGCGTGCCGGGTGTGGCGGCGCGGCTGCGGGAACTGACCGACCTGCTGGCGGAGGGCGCCGCGTCCATGGGCCTGCCCCTCCCGCCGCGTGCGCTGCGCTCCCCGCACATTCTGGGCCTGCGCGTGCCCGGCGGCTTGCCGGCGGGCCTGATCGGGCGGCTGCGCGAGGACAAGGTGTTCGCCAGCGACCGCCTGGGCGGGCTGCGGCTCAGCCCGCATGTCTGGGCGAATGAGGCCGACGTGGCGCGCTGCCTCGCGGCGTTGCGGGCCACCTTGTGCTAACCTGCCAGCCGAGGTGCGACCGTGAGGAGGAGTCTGCCATGACCGTCACGCCGGAGGCCGGCACCCTCGATGCGCTGGAAGCGATCTGCCGGAAGCGCGGCGGGCGAATGACGCGGCAGCGCCGGGCCGTGCTGGGCAAGTTGGTGGAAGGCAGGCGCCCGCTCTCCGCCTACGAGCTGCGCGACCTGCTGCGGCCGGAGGATGCGTCCGTCACCCCGGCCAGCGTCTATCGCTGCCTCGATTTCCTGGTGGAGCACGGCCTGGTGCACCGGCTGGAAACGACCCGGTCCTTCATCGCCTGCGACCACCCGGATCACCCCCATGCCGTGCAGTTCCTGATCTGCCGGCAATGTGGCTCCGTCGTGGAGGCGGAGGACAAGCGGACGGAGGCGGCGACGGAAAGCCTCGGCCAACGGCTTGGCTTCGCGCTCGACCGGCGGACAGTCGAGCTGACGGGCATCTGCGGCCCATGCAAGACTGACGCCTGCAAGACTGACACCTGCAAGACTGGGGACGGCCGCACCGTCCCGTGCGCGTGAGCACCGACGTGCGGCGGTTCTCCTGGGCCTGGCAGGGGCGCCCGGTTGAGGCGGTATTTGAGACCGTGGGAACCGGCATCCCGGTTCTGCTGCTGCCGGCCTTCAGCACGGTGTCGAGCCGGGAGGAGATGCGCCCGCTCGCGTCCCGGCTGGCGGCGGCGGGCTTTGCCTGCACCCTCCTGGACTGGCCCGGCTT
>CAXTUQ010000351.1:0-6694 GCA_964247405.1 uncultured Acetobacteraceae bacterium | reverse complement strand
GCCGATCATCGGCTGCCAGGTCTCGCTCACCCGGGCGGAGAACCCGCGTTTGGCGCCCGACCCGGTCGTGGTGCTGGCGCAGGACGCGGCGGGGCTGGCGAATTTGCAGCGCCTGTCGTCGCGAGGCTTCATGCAGGGCGACCCGGCCGATCCGCAACTGCCGTTGCAGACGCTGCTGGACCATGCCGAGGGCCTGATCCTGCTGACCGGCGGCACCCGCGGCCCGGTTGCCCGCATGTTGGCCGAAGGGCGCAAGCCGGACGCCGAGAAGCTGCTGGCGCAGTTGGCCGAGGCGTTCCCCGGGCGCTGCATGGTGGAGCTGCACCGGCACGGCCTCGCGCTGGAGCGGGCCATCGAGCCCGGCCTGCTGCAGCTTGCGGACGAGCAGCGGCTGCCCTTGGTCGCCACCAACGAATGCTTCTTCGCGACGGCCAAGATGCACGAGGCGCACGACGCCCTGCTGTGCATTGCGGAGGGCCGGCAGGTCAGCGAGGCCGGGCGCCGCCGGGTCACGCCGGAGCACTGGTTCAAGCCGGCACGCGACATGCGCCGCCTGTTCCGCGATTTGCCGGACGCCTGTGACAACACGCTGGCCGTGGCCCGGAGCTGCGCCGTCATGGCGGAAACCCGCAAGCCGCTGCTGCCGATGTGTCCCAAGGTGCGGCCCGGCCAGACGGAGGACGAGACCGTGCGCGCCATGGCGCGGGAGGGCCTCGTGCGCCGCATGGACGCGCTCGACGCCGACCCGGCCACCCGGGCGGTGTATGCCGAGCGGCTGGAGTACGAGCTGGGCGTCATCGCCGGCATGGGCTTCCCCGGCTATTTCCTGATCGTCGCCGACTTCATCCAATGGGCGAAGGGGCAGGGCATCCCCGTAGGGCCGGGCCGCGGCTCCGGCGCCGGGTCGGTGGCGGCCTGGGCGCTGACGATCACCGACCTCGACCCGCTGCGCTGGGGCCTGCTGTTCGAGCGGTTCCTCAACCCGGAGCGCGTGTCGATGCCGGACTTCGACATCGACTTCTGCCAGGACCGCCGCGACGAGGTGATCGACTACGTGCGCCGCGAGTACGGTGCGGACCGGGTGGCGCAGATCATCACCTTCGGGAAGCTGCAGGCGCGGGCGGCGGTGCGCGACGTGGGCCGCGTGCTGGGCCTGCCGTTCGGCCAGGTGAACCGCGTTGCCGAGCTGATCCCCAACAACCCGGCCAAGCCGGTGACGCTCGCCCAGGCCATCGAGGGCGAGAAGCGCCTGCAGGAGATGCGCGACGGCGACGAGAGCGTGCGCCGCCTGATGGAGGTGGCGCTGCAGTTGGAGGGGCTGAACCGACACGCCAGCACGCACGCCGCCGGGCTGGTGATCGGCGACCGTCCGCTGATCGACCTGGTGCCGCTGTACCGCGATCCCAAGACGGACACGTTGGTGACGCAGTACTCCATGAAGTACGTGGAGCAGGCGGGCCTGGTGAAGTTCGACTTCCTGGGCCTGACGACGCTGACCATTTTGCAGCAGGCGGTGGCGATCCTGCATGGCTTGGGCGTGCCGGTCGATCTCGACCGCCTGCCGCTCGACGATCCCAAGACCTTTGAGATGCTGTCCCGCGGCGACGGCGGGGGCGTGTTCCAGTTCGAGTCCCAGGGTATGCGCGACGTGCTGCGGCAGATGCGCCCGGACCGGTTCGAGGACCTGATCGCGGCCGTCGCGCTGTACCGGCCGGGGCCGATGGCCAACATCCCCGACTACTGCCGCCGCAAGCACGGCGAGGCGTGGGAAGCGCCGCACCCCGAGCTGCGCGACATCCTGGGCGAGACCTATGGGATCATGGTCTATCAGGAACAGGTCATGCAGATCGCGCAGACCATGGCCGGGTACAGCCTGGGCGGCGCGGACCTGCTGCGCCGCGCGATGGGCAAGAAGATCCGGGCGGAGATGGAGCAGCAGCGCCAGATTTTCACCACTGGCGCCACGGCTCGCGGCATCCCGCCGACGAAGGCGACCGAGGTGTTCGACCTCATGGCGCGTTTCGCGGACTACGGCTTCAACAAGAGTCACGCCGCCGCCTACGCGCTCGTCGCCTACCAGACCGCCTGGATGAAGGCGAACCACCCGGCCGCCTTCCTTGCCGCCTGCATGAACCTCGCGCTCGGCAACACCGACAAGATCGCCGCCCTCCGCCAGGAGGCCGAGCGCACCGGCATCCGCGTGCTGCCGCCCGACATCAACCGCTCCGGCGCCGAGTTCCGTGTGGAGGTCGGGCCGGACGGGGCGGAGGCGATCCGCTACGCGCTCGCCGCGGTGAAGCGGATCGGGTATGCCGCCATGCAGGCGCTCGCGGCATCCCGGGGCGACCGGGACTTCGCCGACCCGGCCGATTTCGCCGCCCGCGTCGATCCGCGCCAACTCAGCAAGGGGCAGCTCGAAAACCTGGCCCGTGCCGGCGCCTTCGACAGCATCGCGCCCAACCGCGCCCAGATGTTCGCCGCCGCCGAGACGGTCATGCGCCGCGCCCAGGCGCAGGCGGAGGAAACGGAAACCGGGCAGGCCGGGCTGTTCGGCGGCGGCCCGACGCCCGAGCCGCTGCGCTTGCCCCCCATGCTGGATTGGCCGCCGATGGAACGCCTGGGCTACGAGGCGGAGGCGGTGGGCTTCCACCTGACCGCGCATCCGCTCGACAGCTACGGCCCGCTGCTGCGGCGCCTCGGCGTGGTGCCGTCCAGCCAAATGGAGGCACGCGCGCAGGCCGGCGCCGGCCGCATCCGCATGGCCGGCTGCGTCGTGGCGTCCAAGGAGCGCACGACGCGCACCGGCAGCCGCATGGCCTGGATTCGCCTGTCGGACCAGGGCGGCAGCTACGAGGTGACGGTGTTCAGCGAGGTGCTGGGCAGCGCGCGGGACATCCTCAAGGCCGGCCATGCGGTGCTGATGGGCGTGGACCTCCGGCTGGAAGGCGACAGCCTGCGCGTCACCGCCGCCGACTGCGTGTCCCTGGAACAGGCGGCAAGCGACGCGGGCGCCGGGATGCGGATTTGGCTCGACCGGACGGAGGCGGTGCCGCACATCCGCGCGCTGCTGTCCCGGGAGGGCCGTGGACGCGGCCGGGTCACGCTGGTGCCGCGCATCGACGACGCGCAGGCGGTGGAGATCACCATCCCCGGCGGCTTCCAGGTGACGCCGCGGCTGGCGCAGGCGCTCAAGATCGTGCCGGGGGTGGAGCGGGTCGAGGAGGTTTGACGCTTGCCAACCTGGACGTGATCCACCATATCTCCCGCGCCTGCGACCGTCGCGGGTAATTCACACGCGGGGCGCCTTTCCCGGGGTTGATCCCCAGGGTCCGGTGCCGCATGGCCTGGCCCCGCGGAGGATCAACCGGATCACTGGAAAGGACGCGCCCTCATGGCGATGCCCGATTTCACCTTGCGCCAGCTCCTCGAAGCCGGCGTCCATTTCGGCCACCACACCCGGCGCTGGAACCCGCGCATGGGACCCTATATCTTTGGCGTCCGCAACCAAGTCCACATCATCGACCTGCAGCAGACGGTGCCGATGCTGGACCGCGCGCTGCGCGCCGTGCGCGACGTGACGGCGGCTGGCGGGCGCGTGCTGTTCGTCGGCACCAAGCGGGCGGCGGCCGAGTACGTGGCGGACAGCGCCAAGCGCTGCGGCCAGTACTACGTGAACCACCGCTGGCTCGGCGGGATGCTGACCAACTGGAAGACCATCACCGGCAGCATCAAGCGCCTGCGCCAGATCGAGGAGATGCTGGGCGGCGACGTGCAGGGCCTCACCAAGAAGGAGGTGCTGGACATCACGCGCGACCAGGAGAAGCTGGAGCGCGCGCTGGGCGGCATCAAGGACATGGGCGGCCTGCCGGACATCCTGTTCATCATCGACACGAACAAGGAAAAGCTGGCGGTCGAGGAGGCCAACAAGCTCGGCATCCCCGTGGTGGCCGTGCTCGACAGCAACTCGGACCCGCAAGGCGTGACCTACCCGATCCCCGGCAACGACGACGCGATCCGCGCGATCACCATGTATTGCGACCTGATCGCCGGCGCCGTGCTGGACGGCATCAGCGCCGAGATGGTGGCGAGCGGGCGCGACTTGGGTGCGGCCGAGGAACTGCCGCCGGAGGTGCTGCCGAGTCCGGAGCCTGCCCCGGCCGAGCAGCCGGCGGCTTAAGGAGGGCTTGAGATGGCGGAGATTACGGCGGCGGCCGTCAAGGCGCTGCGCGAGAAGACCGGCGCGGGCATGATGGACTGCAAGCGGGCGCTGACCGAGTCCGGCGGCGACCCGGAAACGGCGTTCGACTGGCTGCGGAAAAAGGGCCTGTCGGCCGCGGCGAAGAAGAGCGGCCGGGTAGCGGCGGAAGGCCTGGTCGGCGTCGCCAGCATGGCGAACAAGGCGGCGATGGTCGAGGTCAACGCCGAAACCGATTTCGTCGCCCGTAACGAGACGTTCCAGGCGCTGGTGGCCGCCGTGGCGCAGATCGCGCTGGAGGTCGGCGACGACCTGGACGCAATCCGCGCGGCGCCGTTCCCCGGCACCGGGCGGACGGTCGCGGACGAGCTGACGCAACTTGTCGCGACCATCGGGGAGAACATGCACCTGCGCCGGGCCAAGGTGCTGACCGTGCCGCAAGGCGTCGTGGCGACCTACGTGCACCAGCCGTTGAAGCCCGGCCTGGGCAAGATCGGCGTGCTGGTCGCGGTGGAGGCCGGCAGCGAGCAGGACGCCCTGGAAACCCTGGGCCGCCAGGTCGGCATGCACGTCGCCGCGAGCCGGCCCGACTCGCTCGACACCGACGGGGTGGACCCGGCGGCGCTGGAACGGGAAAAAGCCGTGCTGACCGAGCAGGCGCGTCAGTCCGGCAAGCCCGACAACATCATCGAGAAGATGGTCGAGGGGCGCATCCGCAAGTACTACGAGGAAGTCGTGCTGCTGGAGCAGGTCTGGGTGCATGACAACGAGAGCCGGGTGCGAGCCGTGGTGAAGAAGGCCGGCGTCAAGCTCGCGGGCTTCGCGCGCTTCCAGTTGGGCGAGGGCATCGACAAGCCGGCTGGCGGGGACTTCGCGTCCGAGGTCGCCGCCGCCGCCGGCATCACGCCGCCGCCCGAGTCGCCGGCCCCGTCGCCGCCGGCGGAGTAGCCGGTGCCGGGTGATCGGGCCGGACCGGCGGCCTAAGCTTGTGGCGGGCGGCGTCACCCTCTAGCGTGCCGCCGCCCGGACCCGGAAGGATTCCATGTCAGATCAACCGATCCACAAGCGCGTCCTGCTCAAGGTGTCCGGGGAGGCGCTGATGGGCCGGCGGGAGTACGGGTTGGACACTGATACCCTGGCGCGCATCGCCGCCGACGTGGGTGACGTGGTGCAGATGGGCGTGCAGGTCTGCCTGGTGATCGGCGGCGGCAACATCTTCCGCGGCGTGTCCGCGGCGGCGGGCGGCATGGACCGGGCGCAGGCCGACTACATGGGCATGCTGGCGACGGTGATGAACGCGCTGGGCATGCAGAGCGCCCTGGAGCGGCGCGGCGTCGCGACCCGCGTGCAGTCGGCCATTCCAATGAGCAGCGTGTGCGAGCCGTATATCCGGCGCCGGGCGGAGCGGCACATGGAGAAGGGCCGGGTGGTGATCTTCGCCGCTGGCACCGGCAACCCGTTCTTCACCACCGACACCGCCGCAGCCCTCCGCGCCGCCGAGATGAACTGTGACCTGCTGCTTAAGGGCACCCAGGTGGACGGCGTGTATTCCGCCGACCCGCGCAAGGTGCCCGATGCGGAGCGGTATGACCAGTTGACATATCTTGACGTGCTGGCCCGGGACCTCGGCGTGATGGATGCGGCGGGCATCAGCCTGGCGCGGGAGAACGGCCTGCCGATCATCGTGTTCAACATTCACGCGCCCGGCGCGTTTGCGCAGGTGATGCGCGGCGAGGGTCGTTTCACCCGCATCATCGAGCCGCATTGAACCCAATCCGGGGAGTTTCATCATGCCCGCCGACGTGAACGCCCTCAAAGCCGACCTGACGCGACGGATGGACGGCGCGCTGGAAACGTTGCGCCGCGACTTCGGCGGCTTGCGCACCGGCCGGGCCAGCCCGGCGCTGCTGGAACCCGTCAAGGTCGAGGCCTATGGCACGGAGGTGCCGATTACCCAGGTCGGCACCATCGGCGTGCCGGAGCCGCGGATGATCACCGTGCAGGTCTGGGACCGCACGCTGGTTGGCGCCGTGGAGCGTGCAATCCGCGACAGCGGGCTGGGCCTCAACCCCGGTTCTGACGGACAGGTGGTGCGCGTGCCCATCCCCCAGCTCACGGCGGAGCGGCGGGGCGAGTTGGCGAAGGCGGCCGGGCGCTATGCGGAGGGCGCGCGGGTGGCGGTGCGCGGCGTGCGGCGGGACGGCATGGACCAGATCAAGGCGTTCGAGAAAAAGAGCGAGATCGGCGAAGACGAGATGAAGGACTGGTCCGACCAGGTGCAGAAGCTGACGGACGGCTACATCAAGCGCATCGACGAGTCCCTTTCCGAAAAGGACCGGGAAATCCGGCAGGTGTGACGGGATGTCGTTCGGCAAACCGGACTTGAAGCCGCTTGCGTCCGGGCCTGCCGGACCCGCGCCGCCGCAGCACGTCGCGGTCATCATGGACGGCAACGGGCGCTGGGCGGCGGCGCGTGGGCTGCCGCGGGCGGCCGGGCAC
>CAXTUQ010000350.1:0-6701 GCA_964247405.1 uncultured Acetobacteraceae bacterium | reverse complement strand
TTCACCCCGGACGGCGGCGCCGTCGATCTCGGCGCCCTTGAGCGCCTGGTGGAGTTCCAGGTCGCGAACGGCATCGACGGCCTGGTCCCGCTCGGCTCGACCGGGGAGTTCCTCTCCGTCAGCCGGGAAGAGCGCACCGCCATCACCGAAACCGTGGTCCGCGCCGCCGCCGGCCGCGTGCCCGTGCTGATCGGCACCGGCGCCGAGGACACGCGGGAGGCCGTCGCGCTGTCGCGCGAGGCGGAGCAGCTCGGCGCAAACGGGGTCATGGTGATCCCGCCGTTCTACAGCGTGCCCAGCGAGGATGAGCTGTATGCCCATTACAAGGCCATCGCCGACGCGATCGGCCTTCCCGTCATGGTGTACAACAACCCCGCCACCGCGAACGTGGACCTGACGCCCCCGGTCCTGGCCCGCCTCTCGACCATCGACGGCTGCCGCTACGTGAAGGAAAGCACGCTGGACGTGACGCGGGTGCGGGACATCATCGCCGCGTGCGACGGCCGCATGGAGGTGTTCGCAGGCGTCCTGGGCTATGAAAGCGCATGGCTCGGCGCGGTGGGCTGGGTCGCGGTGTGCAGCAACGTGGCCCCGCGCTTGTCAGCAGAGATGTTCCGCGCCGCCGCCGGCGGGGACCGCGAAACGGCGCTGCCGCTGTATCGCCGCCTGGCGCCGTTGCTGCCCTGGGTCGGCGGCCCGCGCTACGTCAGCGGCACGAAGGCGGCGCTGCGGCTGATCGGCCGGGACATGGGGCCGCCGCGCCCGCCCCGGCTGCCGCTGCCGGACCGGGACATGCCGGAGCTGGCGGCGGTGCTGCGCGCTATGCAGGACCAAGCATGTCCTGTTCCATGAGCATCGCGGCAGCAGCTCCCACATCTCAGCGCCGAGCCGCCACGGTCCGCGCAAAACGCGGAAGAGCCGCAGAACCAAGGGGGGATCAGAAGCATAGGGCGAACTTGATGTGCAATTTCCGGCTCACAGTCCCAGATAGATCCGCTGCACCTCCGGGTCTTGCACCAGACTTGCAGCCGGACCGTCCAACACGTTGCGCCCGGTTTGCAGCACGAAAGCATGCTGCGAGATCTCAAGCGCCAGCTCGACCGACTGCTCGGCCAGCAACATGGTCATCCCGTCCTTATGCAGCCGGACCAACGTCTCATACAGCCCCTCCACCACGGCCGGAGCCAAACCGAGGCTCGGCTCGTCCAGCAGCAGCATGCGCGGCTCGGACATCAGGGCGCGGCCCAGCGCCAGCATCTGCCGCTCCCCGCCCGACAGCGTCCCCGCGCGTTGCCGCCGCCGTTCCGCCAGGCGTGGAAAGAACGTGAACACGCGGTCAAGCGCCCCTTGCAGCCGGGACCGGTCGCGCAGCGTGGTGGCGCCCAGGCGCAGGTTCTGCTCGACGGTCTGGCCGACGAACAACCGCCAGCCCTCCGGCGACAGCGCCAGCCCGCGCTTCACCACGGCATAGGCAGGCTGGCCCGTGATGTCCGCCCCCTGCCACGTGACCCGCCCGGCCGCCACGGGCACCAGCCCGGCGATCGCGTTCAGCGTCGTCGTCTTGCCGGCGCCGTTCGAGCCGATCAGCGCCACCACGCTGCCCTGCCGCACGTGCAGCGACACGTCCGCGATGCCCACCAGGTCGCCGTAGCGCACGGCAAGGTTCCGCACGTCGAGCGCCAGCTCCGTCACCGCGGAGCCGCCCGTCGCGACATGCTGCGGCCCAGGTAAGCGGACACGACCGCCGGGTCGGCGACCACGTCGCGCGGCGTCCCGTCCGCGATCACCCGCCCCTGGTGAAACACCACGGCGCGGTGCGCCAGCGTCAGGATCACCTCCATGATGTGCTCGACGATCACCAGCGTGATGCCGCGCGCGTGGATGCGGCGCACCAGCTCGATCGCGGCGCGGATTTCCACCGGCGTCAGCCCGGCCAGCGCCTCGTCCAGCAGCAGCAGCCGCGGCGCCGTCGCCAGCGCGCGGGCGACCTCAAGCCGCTTGCGGCCGGGCGTGCCGAGGCTGCGGGCGCGGCTGCCGGCCAGGGGGGCGAGGCCGGTGAACTCCAGCACCTCGGCCGTAGCCGCCTCCGCCGCCGCCCGGCCCGGGTGGCGCAAAAAGGCGCCGACCAGCACGTTCTCGGCGACGCTCATGTCCTCGAAGGTCACGGGCACCTGGAAGCTGCGGGCGATGCCGTGCCGCGCGTGCTCCTCCGGCGTCGCGCGGGTGATGTCGCGGCCGTTGAACGTGATCGTCCCCGCCGTCGCCGCGATGTCGCCGGCGAGGACGTTGAAGAACGTGCTCTTGCCCGCGCCGTTCGGTCCGATCAGGCCGATGATGTCGCCCTCGGCCACGGCCAGGTCGGCGCCGTCCACCGCCCGGAACGCGCCGAAGCTCTTGACGATGCCGCGCGCCTCAAGGAGCACGGCGCACCCGGCGGGCCAGCACGTGTCCCAGCTCGGCCAGGCCGCCGGGCCGGAACCGGGCGATCAGCAGGATCACGGCGCCATAGACCACGTACGTGACGCCGGTGCCGGAGCCGCCGAACGCGGCGTTCGTGGCTTCCTCCAGCGGAACCAGGATGACGGCGCCGATGAGCGGCCCGAACAGCGTGCCGGCGCCGCCGAGCGCTGCGATGATGACCATCTTCACCGACACCAGCACGCCCAGCACGCTGTCGGGATCGGCGAACCCCACCATGACGCCATACAGCGTGCCGGCGAGCGAGGTGAAGGTGGCCGAGAGCAGCAGGGCGTAAAGCTTGAACCGGCGCACCGGCACGCCGAGGCTGCGGGCCGCGCGGTCGCTGCCGTTGATGGCGCGGAGGTAGTATCCCATGCGGCCGCGCTGCATGGCCCAGGTCAGCCCCAGCAGCAGGGCCAGCACGCCGAGGAAGATCCAGTAATAGATGCGGGGATCGTTGAACTGCAGGTCCGCCACGCTCCGCGGCACGGCCGGACCCATCAGCCCCACAGCCGCGCCCAGCAGGTCCCAGTTGGTAACCAGCAGGCGCACCAGTTCCGCGGTCGCGATGGTCGCCATCGAGAAGTAATGCCCGCGTAGCCGGAACGTGGGCAGCCCCGTGACGGTGGCGAGCAGCAGGCTGGCCGCGATGCCGAGCGGCGCCCCCGCGACCGGCGGCCAGCCAAGCTGGTTGTAGACCATGAGCGAGGCATAGGCCCCGGCGCCAAAATACACCGCATGCCCCACCGAGACCTGCCCGGCATAGCCGCCGATCAGGTTCCAGGCGGAGGCCGAGATCGCCCCCAGCAGCACCAGCGCCCCCACCCGTTGGTAGAACACGTCCCCGACCAGCAGCGGCCACGCCGCGAGCGCCAGGAACAGCGCCGCAACGGCCAGTGCAGCCCTCATGCCTGGCCCAGCAAGCCCTGCGGCCGGACCCAGAGCAGCAGCAGGAACAAGGCATAGATCACCACGTCCTGGTACGCAGCCCCGGCCCAGAAGGCGGAAAGCGCCTGGATGACGCCGATCAGCAAGCCGGCGATCAGAGCGCCGGGCACGCTGCCGAACCCGCCCAGCGACACCGTGATGAACGCGATCAGCGTCAGCGCCTCGCCGACCGTCGGCGAGACGTAGAAGAACAGGGCGATCAGCGCCCCGGCGATCCCCGTGCTGGCGCCGGCGAGCGCCCAGGCCAAGGCCTGCATCGGCTCTGGCCGGATGCCGACCAGCATCGCGGCCGACCGGTCCTCCGAAACGGCGAGCAGGCGGCTGCCGAGCATGGTCCGCGTCAGCATCAGGTGCATCCCCAGCGTCAGCAGCAGCGCGACCGAACCGGCCAGCAGCCGTGCCGCCTCGATCCGCAGCCCGCCGACCGCGAAGGTGCCGCCGACCAGCGTGTCCGGCAGCGTCACGAAGTTCGCGCTGAACGCCCAGAACGCGCCGTAGCGCAGCAGCAGCGCGAGGCCGAAGGTCGATAGGATCTGCGCCAGCATCGGCCCGCGCATCACCGCGCGGATCAAGCCCAAATAGACCAGGGCGCCAAGTCCCGCCAGCAGCAGCGCCGCCAGGGGCGCCGAGACGGCCGGCCCCGCCCCGGCCAGCGTGAAGGCAAAGAACGCCACGTACATCCCGAGCATGACGAAGTCGCCATGCGCGAAGTTGACGACGTTCATCATGCCCCAGATCAGCGTCAGCCCCGAGGAGAACAGCGCATACACCGCGCCCATCAGCAGACCGCTGACGACGACCTGCAGGAGGATCAGCAAGGGCCGCTAATGGCCCCAGCCCTTGAACGGCAAGTCGGGCTGAGCCGTGGCGAGCCGGTCGGGCCAGACCGGGACGTAGGCACGGTTGCGCAACTGCACCAGCAGCGTCGCCGCCTTCTCGTTCTGGCCGTTGGCGTCGAACTTCACGCCGTCGTAGCCGATCATCAACTGGTTGGCCGCGAGGTCGGTCGCCTTGAGCGCCGCCTGGATCTTGGCAGGCTCGGTCGATCCCGCGCGGTTGATCGCCTCGCACAGCACAAGAAAGCCCTGCAAGCCGCGCGCGCTGGTGTCGTCCAAGTCGTGGCCGGCCTTTTTCTTGTAGATCTCGTTGACCAAGTACTGGACGCTGCCGGGCTTGCCGATGTCATAGGAACTGCGGTTGACCGCGCCCTCCGCCAGGTCGCCCACGGCCGCGATGAACGCGGTGTCCGAGAAGCCGGAATCGTCGCCGATCAGCACCGGCGGCTTCCAGTCCAGGTTGCGCATCGTCTTCATGAACAGGATGGAATCGGAGGTGTAGCTGACGAAGATCACCACGTCCGGGTTCGCCTGCTTCAACTGCAGGATCTGCGCGCTCACGTCCGTGCTGTTGGCGGAGTAGGCGATGCGGAGCGAAACCTTCATCCCCTTCGCGTCGAGCGCCTTGCTGATCGCGTCGCCGGTGGAGGTGCCGTATTCCGTGTTCTCGTTGACCATGGCGACGGTGTTGACGGCCCGGCTTGCCTTCAGCCCGTTCAGGAAATCGGCATAGGCGGCGCCGAAGTCAGTGCCGATCGGCGTCGGCCGGAAAAACCACTTGAACCCGCGCGCCGTCAGGCTCGGCGCGCTGGCCTCCCCGGCCACGTAAGGAACGCCGTAGCGTTCGGCGACGGCGCTGGCCGTGAGCGTCGCGCTCGACTGGTACGCGCCGACGAGGGCCGCCACCTTCTCCTGCGTGATCAGGCGCAGCGCCTGGTTCTGCGCCACCGCCGGGTTGCCCTGATGGTCCGCGAACACCGGCTCGACCTTGCGGCCTCCCAGGCCGGGCAGCCCGGCGGTTGCCGCAAGCGGCAGGGCCGACAGCTCGGGATGCGGGCCGTTGATCAGGTCGGCGGCGACCTCGACCGCGTCGCGCAGCGCCGTGCCGGCCGAGGCGGTGGCGCCGGTCAGCGGGTAGATCGCACCGATCTTGACGGTTCCCTGCGCCTCCGCCCGCGCCGCCACGGCGAGCAGCAGCACAAGGCCAGCCAGCAGCGATCGTTTCGAGATCATCCCACGTTCCCCCGCGCGGGTCGTTGCCCGCCTGCGCGACCTTCTCACATCGCCCGGTCAAGCGGCAAGCTGGCGCGCTACCGTGAGGCTGCTTATCAGGTTGCGGAAAATCGGGCATTTTGCGAGCCGCTGGGCGTGTTTTCTGCGGGTGAGCCGGACTGTGCCCGGCAGTTTTGCCGACTTTTGCTGTCCGGGCGGGGTGAAAATCACAGCTCCGGACAGAGTCCGGGCATGATCGCGCAGCCCCTGCCAGCAGCTTCGGCTGACGGCGTTGACAGGGGTTTGCCATCCAGCATCCAGCCATTGATCGTTGAACGGCGAAGATCGGCCGAAGCTACAGCAAGGTTGACGCCAACTTTTTGCCTCGCGCCGTATTTACGCGCTTTCTGACCGCCGCTCACAAAACGAGCGGCTCCCGTTTGAGGACGGCGGCTTCGACACCGTGCTGACGACTTGGAGCCTGTGCAGCGTCACGGATCCCGTGCAGGTCATCCGGGAGGCTCGACGCGTACTCCGGCCGGGCGGGCAACTGCTGTCCGTCGAACACGGCCGGGCACTAGCTGCGGGCGTGCGATGATGGCAGGAGACGCTCACCCCGGGCTGGAGACGCATGGCCGGGGGTTGCCACCTGAACCGGAAGATGGACGAACTGGTCGGGGCCGCTGGCTTTCGACTGGACGACCTCCGCACCGGATACGCCCGCGGGCCGCGGCCGATGACGTTCATGTATGAGGGACGGGCCAAGCCGGGATAACGGCTTGAACAACGCGGCCACTCAGTTTTGCGCCTGCGATGTCCCCCCAGCCGGGCCACTCCGGATTTCGCGCGTATGCCGAAACCTCACTCGGCTTCAGACTGAAAATGGGCAAGCCAGGACTCCACTTCGGAGCGGCACTGCCTCAAACGTGCCAGGAACTCCTCGGTGGCCTTGTTCGAATCTTGGCCGATCGGGTGTATTTTGTTGCCAGCCTCGAAGTAGGCTATGTGGCGGCCCAGGCTCTTCCGGATTTCGATCCAGTCGGCCCTGAGATCATCAAGGGTGTTCATGTCGCCTCCCTACCCGCGGTTGAGCATGCGGGGCCCCAAGGTTTCGGCGCCGAACTTGGCGGGCAACTGCCTGGCGATCGGCCCCGACCTGACCTGAGGATGGCGCCGAGCGCGGCGACCATCAATCGGGATAGGGGGGCACCTCGCGGCGCCACCCCTCCCACACCACCGGGCATA
>CAXTUQ010000349.1:0-6708 GCA_964247405.1 uncultured Acetobacteraceae bacterium | reverse complement strand
CGGCGCCCCCGGCCCAGCGCTCGACGCGTTGCGCGACCTGGGCGCTGCCTACGGCGCGGCGGGGGTGCTGCGCAGCGTTCCCGCCCTGGCCCGGCAGTCCCGCTGCGTGCTGCCGGAGGACGTGCTGGCGCGGCATGGCCTCAACTCCGAGGACGTGATCGCCAACCCGGAGCGCGCCGGCATGGAAGGGGTGCGGGCGCACATTGGCGCGATGGCGTCCGAGTGGCTGGCAGCCGGCCGGGCTTGCCGGTTGCCGAAGCAGGCCATTGCCGCAGCACTGCCGGCCGTGCTCGCTTCGCGGGACCTGACGCGGCCCCGCCACGGGGCGCGTGGCCTGGCAGACCGCCTGGCAGTGACGGCTGCTGCCCTACGGGGCCGGGTTTGATGGAAAGAGTCGGGCGGCTCAATCGGCCTGACCGACCGCGCCGGCGCTGGACCGTGCCCCGTCGTCATGGCGCGGCCCGATGAGGCGGCCCGGCTTCGGAATCACGGCCCACACGCGGTCAACGGCGGCCAGGATCAGCTTCTTGCGGATCAGGACCGGCTTCTCGATCAAAGTCCAGGACAGCCAGGCGCAGACCGCCGTCAAGGGCAACGAGATCAGCGTCATCAGCCAACCGGAACGGATGCTCGGAACCGCATGCAAGATCGACTGCTGGATCGGCCAGTGGAACAGGTATACGCCGTAGGACAGGTCGCCGAACGGGATAGCGGGCGGGCGCATCAACCCGAGCCAGACCGTCAGGTAAGCGACAGGAAATGCAGCCAAGTACGAGGCGTTGGGTACTTGCAGGAACACCGCCGTCGCAAGCGCCGAGATGACGCCCAGGACGTTGGAGTAAGGGATGAGGTCGCGATAGAGGTAAAGGCTGACCGCGGCCAGGAAGCAAACGACCAGCACCCGGCCCGGCGCGTGCGTGACGCCGCTTATGGGAGGGCCGGTCAAAGCCCGCACGGTGAACGCAAGCGAGAGCGCGGCGACGATGGCCACGAAGGCGAACCGCCGCTTGATCGCCGTCGAAACGGCCAGCAGCACCAATGCCAAGTAGCACTCAAGCTCGAACGGAATGGTCCATAGCTGCCCGTTCACCAAGCCCTGGGAAGGCTCTTCGTCGAACACGCCTGGAAGGTAGAAATGGATGTCGCCGACGATGTTGAGGAAGTAGGTCCAAAACCCTCGGTTGCTGAGATATTGCGACGCCGGCAGGGTCGTGAAGGCCAGCCCGATGATCACGGCAGACAGCGTGATCTCAACCGCCAGGGCGGGGATCAACCGGATGAAGCGCAGCGTGACGAACTGATAGAGCCGGGTCCGGCCCAAGCTCCCGGTCACCAAGAACCCTGACAGGGCGAAGAAGAGGGGTATGATCGCGGCGGGAAGGAATCGGAACGGCCCCGACCACCATTCCGCGTCAAGCTCTGGCGAATGCGCGGTGAGCGAGAAAGCGTGCCAGCCGAGGACGGCGACGGACAGCCCGATCCGCAGGTAATCGAACCCGGTGGTGGCACCGCCCGCGCCCTGCATCTTGTCCTGGAATGTCGGAAGCCGGGCCACAATGACCTCTCGCGTTGAAGCGCGAGGTGCTATGGGGGGCCTGAGCGACGCGCCCCTACATTTGTTAGCCGCCTGGCATCACGGTTCCGCTACTCCGGCCAGCCTGATCGCCTGGCGAGCAGACGAACGACGCATAGGTCCTTGCGTCACTCCTCCGGCTCGGTGGTGAACAGCAGCGGATAGCCCTTGGCCCGCCCCGCGTCGGTCGCGTTCGTCGCCTTGGCCTCGGCCACGTCCTTGGTATAAACGGATACGACGCAGACGCCGCGCTTGTGCGCGGTGATCATCACCCGCTGCGCCTGGTCCTCCGTCACGCGGAACTCCGCTTTCAGGACCCTGACGACGAACTCGCGCGGGGTGAAGTCGTCGTTGACCAGGATGACCTTATGCATCTTTGGCCGCTCGACTTTGACTTCGAGCCTGACCTTCGGCGTTGTGACGGTTTCGTTCATTGGAAAAGCTGCTCCAAATGGCGGCCTGACCCTTGCCGCCATTTAATGCATCGTCACGCCCGGACCAAGGCCAGGACGATCTCAACCGCGATCAGCACCAGGATCAGGAACTCCATCAGCCCGGCCCGGCTGCTGTTCGCCTCGTCGTACAGCGCCGTGTAGGTGTCGCGGATGATCGAGAGCTTACGGTCCACCGCAGCGCTCACGGTGGGCACGCGGAACAGGCCGAGCGCGGAAGCGTAGATGCGGGCGAGGTACACGTCCTCCGTCACCTGCAGCGCGTTGTCGGCCTTCTCGGTCAGCTCCGTGACTTCGGCGACCAAGGTGTAGAGCCGCCGGGCCAGGGTGGCGAAGCGGCGGGGCGCCAGGATGTTGGTGGCCGTGCGGCGCGTGGTCTGCACCAAGCCGTACATCCGCGGCAGCTCGTCGTCGAGCAGCTCGTCGTAGTAGCGCATCTCCAGGAGCTGCGCGTTGGCGACCTCCAGCACGTCCGCCACGTCGGAGTCGCCGCGCGGCTCGTAGATGAAGGCGCGGTCCCAGGTCAGCACCACCAGGTCGTCGGCGTAGTAAGAGAAGCTTTGCCACAGCAGGTCGCGCCGGGCGCCGTCGGACAGGGCGCGCTGCTCGCCGGACAGCAGCGGCACCAGGTCCACGCGGTCCCGCAAGGCGGCGGCGGTCAGCGTTTCGCTGAAGGCGTGCACGGTGCCGATCAGGTAGTCCTCCTCGATGGCGGAGCCGGTCGGACGCACCAGCGCCTCCGCCAGCAAGGTGCGGACCCGGGCCAGCAGGCCCTCCCACAGCCGGCCGTCGTCCCCATGCGTGTCCATCGCGTTCAGCAGCGCCGTGTAGTCCGGCCAGCTCAGGTCCACCGCCGCCACCCGCAGCGCCAGCGCCACCACGCCGAAGTCGTAGATGCGCGCCGTCACCGCCGCGGTCGCCGCGATGGGGCCGAGGGTCAGCGGAATGGCGTCCAAAGGGAGTGCCACCGGCGGCACGCCGAACGCCACCGCCTTGGCCGGCGTGGCGCTCAGCCGGCTGCGGCTGCTCGCCGTGCCGGCGTGGCGCGCCCAGATGGCTTCCACCTTGCCAAGTTCGATGGCGTAGGCGACGTCGAACAGGCGCAGGGCGACGACATGGCCGGAGCGGACGTGAAGCTCCGCCACACTCAGGCGGTCTTGCGCAGCTTGGGCGCCGCCTCCGGCAGCAGGGGGCGGAGGAAGCGGCCGGTGTGGCTGGCCGGGCTGGCGGCAATGTCCTCGGGCGTTCCCTCCGCCACCACGCGCCCGCCGCCCTCGCCGCCTTCGGGTCCCAAGTCCAGCACCCAGTCGGCGGTCTTGATGACCTCCAGGTTGTGCTCGATCACCACGACCGTGTTGCCCTGGGCCACCAGCGCGTGCAGCACCTCCAGCAGCTTGCGCACGTCCTCGAAATGCAGCCCGGTGGTGGGTTCGTCGAGGATATACAGCGTGCGCCCGGTGGCCCGCCGGGCCAGCTCCTTGGACAGCTTGATCCGCTGCGCCTCGCCGCCCGAAAGCGTCGTCGCCTGCTGCCCCAGCTTGATGTAGCCGAGGCCGACCTGCTGCAGGATGGTCAGCCGGTCGCGGATGCGGTTGACGGCGCTGAAGAACGGCACGGCCTCGTCCACGCTCATGTCCAGCACGTCCGCCACCGACTTGCCGCGGAACTTGATTTCCAGCGTTTCGCGGTTGTAGCGGGCGCCCTTGCAGGCGTCGCAGGTGACGAACACGTCCGGCAGGAAGTGCATCTCGATCTTGATCAGCCCGTCGCCCTGGCAGGCCTCGCAGCGCCCGCCCTTGACGTTGAAGCTGAACCGCCCGGACTTGTAGCCGCGCGCCCGGCTTTCCGGAAGTTCCGCGAACCAGTCGCGGATGGGGGCGAACAGGTCGGTGTAGGTGGCCGGGTTGGATCGCGGGGTACGGCCGATGGGCGACTGGTCGATGTCGATGATCTTGTCGAGCAGGTCCAGCCCTTCCACCCGGTCGTGCGGCGCCGGCGCCTCGCCCGATCCCATCAGGCGCCGGCTCGCGGCCTTGAACAGCGTGTCCACCACCAGCGTCGATTTGCCGCCGCCGGACACCCCGGTGACGCAGGTGAAGGTGCCGAGCGGGATGGCGGCCGTGACCGACTTCAGGTTGTTGCCCCGGGCGCCCACGACGCGGATCACCCGGTCCGGGCCGATGGGGCGCCGGGCGGGGATCGGGATGTGGCGGCGTCCGGACAGGTAGGCGCCGGTGATGCTGTCGGGGTGGGCCGCGACCTCGTCCGGCGTGCCCTGCGCGATGACGTGGCCGCCATGCACCCCGGCGGCCGGTCCCATGTCGATCAGGTGGTCGGCGGCGCGGATCGCGTCCTCATCATGCTCCACGACCAGCACGGTGTTGCCCAAGGACTTCAGGCGGCGCAGCGTGCCGAGCAGCCGCTCGTTGTCGCGCTGGTGCAGGCCGATGCTGGGTTCGTCCAGCACATACAGCACGCCGGTGAGGCCGGAGCCGATCTGGCTGGCGAGGCGGATGCGCTGGCTTTCGCCGCCAGACAACGTGGTGCTGCCGCGGGCGAGCGTCAGGTAGTCGAGGCCGACATCCACCAGGAATTGCAGCCGCTCGACGATCTCCCGGAAGATGCGCCGGGCGATCTCCTGCCGCTGCGGGGTGAGCGTGGCGCCGGCGTCCTGGAACCACGCCAGCGCCCTCCGAATGGGCAAGTCGGCCGCTTGGGCCAGGTTATGCCCGGCGATCTTCACCGCCAGCGCTTCCGGCTTCAGCCGCGCGCCGTGGCAGACGGCGCAGGGCTTGTCGGCCTGGAACCGGCTCATCTCCTCCCGCACCCAGGCGCTGTCGGTTTCCTGCCAGCGGCGCTGCAGGTTGCGCAGCACGCCCTCGAACGGCTTCTTCACCGTGTAGGACCGCACGCCGTCCTTGTAGGCGAACTCGATTTCCTCGTTATCCGTGCCGATCAGGATGGCCGCGCGTACCCGGTCCGGCAGCTCGTGCCACGGCGTCCGCGTGCTGGCCTTGAAGTGCTTGGCGATGCTGGCGAGCGTCTGGTCGTAGTACGGGCTTTGCGCGCCGCTCCAGGGGGCGATGGCGCCTTCGGCCAGGCTCACGCGCTCGTCGGGCACGACCAGGCTGGGGTCGAAGAACTGCTCCAGGCCCAGGCCGTCACAGGCCGGGCAGGCGCCGTGCGGGCTGTTGAAGGAAAACAGCCGCGGCTCGATCTCCTCGATGGTGAAGCCGCTGACGGGACAGGCGAAGCGGCTGCTGAACACGGTGCGCGCCCCGGTGTCGGCGTCCTCCGCATAGACCACGCCATCCGCCAGGCCGAGCGCCGTCTCGAAGCTGTCGGCGAGCCGGGTCTGGATGCCGTCGCGCACCACAACGCGGTCCACCACGGCGTCGATGTCGTGCTTGACCTTGCGGTTCAGCGCCGGCACCTCGCCGATCTCATGGAGCTTGCCGTCCACCTTGACCCGGGTGAAACCCTTGCGCTGCAGCTCCGCCAGCTCCTTGCGGTACTCGCCCTTGCGGTCCCGCACCACGGGCGCCAGCAGCAGCAGGCGGGTGCCCTCCGGCATGGCGGCCACGCGGTCCACCATCTGGCTCACCGTCTGCGCCTCGATGGGTTCGCCGGTGGCGGGGGAGTAGGGCACGCCGACCCGCGCCCAGAGCAGGCGCATGTAGTCGTGGATCTCGGTCACGGTGCCGACCGTGCTGCGCGGGTTGCGGCTGGTGGTCTTCTGCTCGATGGAGATGGCCGGGGACAGGCCCTCGATGCTGTCCACGTCGGGCTTGCCCATCAGTTCCAGGAACTGCCGGGCATAGGCCGACAGGCTCTCGACATACCGGCGCTGGCCTTCGGCATAAATCGTGTCGAACGCCAAGGACGACTTGCCGGAGCCGGACAGCCCGGTGATCACCGTCAGGCTGTCCCGCGGGATCTCGACGTCGATGTTCTTGAGGTTGTGCTCGCGCGCGCCGCGCACGCGAATGGAGCCGGCCATGCGGTGCATCCTAGCGTTCTGGTACTGTTCACCCCATATGACAGCATGGAGCAGCATTGGAAACCCTGCCGGCCGCGCCGCAGCCCTGCCCTGGTTCGTCCGGGGAACAGGGAGTATAATGGCGGACCGGTGCGAGTCCGGAAGATGGAAGGTGACGGAACATGGCGGGCAGCGTCAACAAAGTGATCCTGATCGGCAACCTGGGCAAGGACCCAGAGGTGCGCAGCTTCCAGAACGGCGGCAAGGTGGTCAACTTCACCCTGGCGACCAGCGAAAGCTGGAGCGACCGCGGCTCGGGCGAGCGCAAGGAGAAGACCGAGTGGCACAACGTGGTCATCAAGAACGACAAGCTGGGCGAGATCGCCGAGAAATACCTGAAGAAGGGCAGCAAGGTGTACCTCGAAGGCCGGGTCGAGACGCGGAAGTGGCAGGACCAGTCCGGCCAGGATAAGTACACGACGGAAATCGTCATCCCGGCGTTCCGCGGCGAGCTGACCATGCTGAGCGGCCGCGGCGAGGAAGGCGGCATGGGCGGCGGCTATCAGCCGCGCGAGCGCGAGCGCGCGCCCGCGTCCGAGCGGTCCGGCGGCGGTGGCGGCAGCCCGTCCTGGGAACCCAGCAAGGGCGGCGACCTTGACGACGAGATTCCCTTCTACCCCGCCCCGTGGGGGGGGCGGGTGGGG